>JBARAE010000607.1:0-2254 GCA_049791715.1 Micromonospora sp. | reverse complement strand
GGCCAGCTCCGCGAAGCCCCAGGCGTACGTCTCGTCCAGGTCGACCTTGGCGCCGAGGAAGTACTGCGAGGCCAGCTCGTACCGCTCCCGGCCGGCGGCCTGCTTCTCCCGCCCCTGCGGGGCCAGCTCGGTACGGAGGAACTGGCCGAACTCGGCGGTGGCGGCGGTGGCGGCGGCGGCACCGCGGCGCAGCTCCGCGCCGAGCACCCCGTCGGCGCCGAGCCGTTCGACGAGCCCGTGGAAGAAGTTGTCCCCCTGCGGATCCGTCCAGATGTCGCACTGCTTGGCGACCTCGGTCAGCTGCACCCGGGAGCTGACCTGCCCGGCGGCGGCGGCCTCGCGCAGCGTCGTCTTGTAGCCCTCCAACGCGCCGGCGAACCCGTTGAGCCGGGCGGCGATGTTGGCCTTCGCGTCGTCGCTCTCGGTCGGCATCAGGTCGAACACCATGCGGATCTCGTGCAGCCCGCTGGCGATCACGTTGACCTCGCTGGTCGTCTCGCCGGCCTCGTGCCGGGCGAGCTCCAGACCGAGGCGCTCCTGCATGGCCTCCTTGGCGGTCCGCTCCGCCTCCGAGTCCGGCTCGGCGACGTCGAGCTCGGCCAGGGTGCGCCGGGTCAGCTCCGCGCGGGCCGCGTACCCCTGGGGAGAAAGGTCGTCGAGTTGGTCGTCGTAGCCGGCGATGCCGACGTAGGTGGCGCCGGTCGGGCTCAGCGGGGCCCAGTCGGCCACGTACCGGTTCGCGAGGTCATCGATTCGTCCCACGCTGCGACCCTACGTGACCACCACACTCCCGTGTCGACCCTGTTGGCCGCGCCGGGGCCACGGGTCGAGCGGGTTGCGGGACGATCGGCTGGCGTTGGGGTGTGGTGGTCGACACCAGGTCCGATTTTCGCGGGACTTCGTCGTACCCCTACGGCAAAGTGTCAGGGGTGACTGCCGACTTCACTCCTGACCGGGCCCCGCTGCGGAGCTGGCTGCCCGGTTTCCTGGCACTTGGCGTGATCTGGGGTTCCAGCTTCCTGTTCATCAAGGTCGGCGTGGCCGAGCTGCACCCGGTGCACCTCACCCTCTACCGGGTCGCCACCGGGGCGCTGACCCTGCTGGTGGTGCTCGCCGTGCTGCGCGACCGGCTGCCCCGCGAGCCGCGGGTCTGGGCGCACCTGGTGGTGGTCGCCGCGTTCGGCGTGTCCCTCCCGTTCACCCTCTTCGGCTTCGGTGAACAGCGGGTCGAGTCGATGCTCGCCGGCATCTGGAACGCCACCACACCGCTGATCGTGCTGCCGCTGGCCGTGCTGGTGTTCCGTACCGAGCGGCTGACCGTGCGGCGGGCGGTCGGGCTGGGGCTGGGCTTCGCGGGTGTGCTGGTCGTGCTCGGCGTCTGGGAGGGCGTCGGCGGGTCGCACTTCACCGGCCAGCTCATGTGCCTCGGGGCGGCGGCCTGCTACGGCGTGGCCATCCCGTACCAGAAGAAGTTCATCGCCGGCAGCTCGTACTCGGGTCTCTCCCTGTCGGCGGCCCAGCTGCTGGTGGCGGCGGCCCAGCTCGCCGTGGTCGCGCCGCTGGTGGCCGGGGCGCCGCCGGCGCCGACCGGCCTCTCCCTGCCGGTGGTCGCCAGCGTGCTGGCGCTCGGCGCGCTCGGCACCGGGTTGGCCTTCGTGATCAACCTGCGGAACATCCGGCTGGCCGGGGCGAGCACCGCGTCGACGGTGACCTACCTGATTCCGGTCTTCGCCGTGCTCGTCGGCGCGGTGGTGCTCGGGGAGCGGATGAACTGGCATCAGCCGGTCGGCGCGCTGATCGTGCTCCTCGGCGTGGCGGTCGCCCAGGGCGTGCTGGGCCGCCGGGCGCCCCAGGCCACCGTCGGGGTCGCCGAGCCCGTCCCGGCCGCCCGCAGCTGACCCCGGCTGGCCAGAGCCCGGTCAGCGGCGGGTGCGGGCCCACTTCAGCAGGCGGTCGGCCGTCCAGGTGTTGACCACGCGGTCCGCCGGGACGCCGCACAGGGCCGCCCGCTCGCAGCCGAACCGCTGCCAGTCGAGCTGGCCGGGGGCGTGCGCGTCGGTGTTGATGGCGAACTGGCAGCCGGCTTCCAGGGCGCGGCGGATCAGCCGCTTCGGCGGGTCCTGCCGCTCCGGGCGGGAGTTGATCTCGACCGCCACGTCGCGCTCGGCGCAGGCGGCGAAGACCGCGTCCGCGTCGAAGTCACTCTCGGCGCGGGTCCGCGGCCGGTGCGCCCGGTCGCCCGGCCCCTTCACCC
>JBARAE010000606.1:0-3443 GCA_049791715.1 Micromonospora sp. | reverse complement strand
GGGGCCGGGTGCCCGGCCCGGACGGTGGCGCCCGGCGCGGCATGGCGCGGCGCTGGCAGCTGGTCCGGGCCAACACCGACGCGGTCCCACCGTCGACCCGGCGGTTCATGGCCCGGGCCCGGCAGCGGCGGATGCGGGCGGCCCTGCCGTGGGCCGTCGCCGCCGGTGTGCTGGCGCTGGCCGGGCTGGTCGCCTGGGCGGTGCTGGGCACTGGCCTGTTCGGTGTCCGCGAGGTGCGGGTGGTGGGCGGGAAGCTGGTCACCGCGGTGGAGGTGCGCGACGCGGCGGCGGTCCCGGACCAGGAGCCGCTGGCCCGGGTGGACCTGGCCGCGACGGCCCGCCGGGTCGGCAGGCTGGCCCCGGTGGAGCGCGCGTACGTGTCCCGGGACTGGCCGGGCACGCTGGTGATCCGGGTGGTCGAGCGGACGGCCGTGGCCGCCGTGCCGCAGGGGCAGCAGTTCGCCGTGATCGACCGGTCGGGCGTGGTGTTCCGGACCGTCCCGCGGGCCCCGGACGGGCTGCCGCTGGTGCAGGTGGGCCGGCCGGGCCCGGACGACCCGGGCACCCGGGCCGGGTTGCAGGTGCTCGCCGCGCTCACCCCGCAGCTCCGCGCCGAGCTGGTCGGGGTGGACGTGGCCGGGCTGGCGCGGATCACGCTGAAGTTGCGCGGCGACCGGGAGGTGATCTGGGGCGACGCCACCCGGGGCGACGACAAGTCACGGGTGGCGACCGCGCTGCTCGGTCGGGACGCCGAGACGATCGACGTCAGCGCGCCGGATGTGGTGACCTTTCAGTGACCCGTCCCGCTATGGGCGGCGACACGCCGATCAGGTCCTTGGCTCATCGCGCGGCGGCGCTTACGTTGCCCCGAAGAGGATCAGTGGTTGACATAACACTCACCCTCTTGTAGAGGGTGAGGGTTTCAACCGTCGGCGTCGCGGGGAACTGCGTCCGCCGCTGGTCTGGCCAAGCCGTGTGGGGTCGGCCCATGCCAATCTCGAAGGGAAAGGACCGGAGATGACACCTCCGCACAACTACCTGGCGGTCATCAAGGTCGTCGGCATCGGAGGCGGCGGCGTCAACGCCGTCAACCGGATGATCGAGGTTGGACTCAAGGGCGTCGAGTTCATCGCGATCAACACGGACGCTCAGGCGCTCCTGATGAGCGACGCGGACGTCAAGCTGGACGTCGGCCGCGAGCTGACCCGCGGCCTGGGTGCCGGCGCCAACCCGGACGTCGGCAAGAACGCCGCCGAGGACCACCGCGACCAGATCGAGGAGGTGCTCAAGGGCGCCGACATGGTCTTCGTGACCTGTGGCGAGGGCGGCGGCACCGGCACCGGCGGCGCGCCCGTGGTGGCGAACATCGCGCGCAAGCTCGGCGCGCTCACCATCGGCGTGGTGACCCGACCGTTCTCGTTCGAGGGCAAGCGCCGCCAGGTGCAGGCCGAGTCCGGCATCGACGAGCTGCGCAATCAGTGCGACACGCTCATCGTCATCCCGAACGACCGGCTGCTCGCGCTCGGCGACCGCAACATCAGCATGATGGACGCCTTCCGGACCGCCGACCAGGTGCTCCTCTCCGGTGTCCAGGGCATCACCGACCTGATCACCACCCCGGGTCTGATCAACCTGGACTTCGCCGACGTCAAGAGCGTGATGAGCGGCGCGGGCAGCGCCCTGATGGGCATCGGCAGCGCCCGGGGCGAGAACCGCGCGGTCGAGGCGGCCGAGGCGGCCATCTCCAGCCCGCTGCTGGAGCAGAGCATGGACGGCGCGCGCGGCGTGCTGCTCTCCATCGCCGGCGGCTCCGACCTGGGCCTGTTCGAGATCAACGACGCGGCACAGATGGTCACCGACGCGGCGCACCCGGAGGCGAACATCATCTTCGGCGCGGTCATCGACGACGCGCTCGGCGACGAGGTGCGGGTCACCGTCATCGCGGCGGGCTTCGACGGAGGCATGCCGGCGTACAAGGCGGCCGAGCCCGCCCGCAAGACCAACCAGAACCAGCCGGCGCAGCCGAACCCGCCGGTCTCGCCCCCGGCCACCATGCCCGCTCCGCAGCAGTCGCCGCGCCGGGTGCTCTTCGACGACGTCGACGTGCCCGACTTCCTCAAGAACGGGTCCTGAGCGGCGCCGATGACCGACAGAGCCGCCACGGTACGACCGGATCGTCGTGCCGAGCTCGCCAACGGGCTGGCCCGGGTCGGCGCCCGGATCGCCGACGCCTGCGCCAACGCCGGGCGGGACCGGGCCGAGGTCACCATGATCGCGGTGACCAAGACCTACCCGGCCGGGGACGTGGTCGCCCTGGCCGGGCTGGGGGTCACCGACATGGGGGAGAACCGGGACCAGGAGGCGGCCCCGAAGGCCGCCGAGGTGGCCGCGGCCGGGGTGACGCCGCGCTGGCACTTCATCGGCCAGCTGCAGCGCAACAAGTGCCGTTCGGTGGTCCGGTACGCCGACGTCGTCCAGTCGGTGGACAGCGTCCGGCTGGCCGGCGCGCTGGACGCCGCGGCCGCGACCCGGGACCGGCCGCTGGACGTGCTGGTCCAGGTCAGCATCGACGGGGATCCGGCCCGGGGCGGGGCGCTGCCGGACTCCGCCGACCCGGATCGGGGCCTCGGCCCGGTGGCCGCGGCGGTGGCCGGTGCGGACGCGCTGCGGCTGGCTGGGTTGATGGCGGTGGCGCCGTTGGGCTGGGAGCCGGAGCGGGCGTTCGCCCGCCTGGCGGAGGTGCGGGACTGGTTCCGGGGTCTGCATCCGGAGGCGACCGCACTCTCGGCCGGAATGAGCGGGGATCTGGAAATCGCGATCGGGTACGGCGCGACACACGTCCGCGTCGGCAGCGCGTTGCTCGGAATGCGTCCCACGCTGCGGTAGCCTGACCGCGCAAGAAGCAAATTACATCAGTGTTGTTTCAGGAACGGCGTCCCGTTGTCCGGGGGCCATTGGCGAGCGGACCGCGGATCGGTCGCCACGGGGATTGCCGATCCGGTCCGGTGGGCATCGTGTGTCCACTCGTGATCAAGCGACACGGCACGGGGGTGCGTGCCGCACGGCGGACGGAAGGGCGCGGGGATGGGTGCACTGCGCAAGGCGGGGGTCTGGCTCGGTCTGGTCGAAGAGGACGACGAGCGAGCCTACGAGGACGGTGGCTACGACAAGGGTGGCTACCGCGACACGCGGTACCGGTCGAGCCGGTACGCGGAGGAGTTCACCGACGACGAGGACGACGAGTCCGAGGAGCCGCCGACGCGGTCCCGGGTCGGCGACCGTGGCCGGCTGAGCGAGCGTGCCTCCACCCGCGCCATGGAGAGCGACCGGGCCGACGTCGAGCGGGCGGAGCGGTCAGAGCGGTCCAGCGTCCGGTCCATCACCCGGTCGAGCGCCGGGGAGACCTCGGGCGCGCTGACCTACCACACCCGGGACAACCTCGC
>JBARAE010000605.1:0-5315 GCA_049791715.1 Micromonospora sp. | reverse complement strand
GGTGGGCCCGGGCCGCGCGGCGCAGCGCCGGCTTGGAGACGTCCAGGTCCAGCCCGACGGCCTCCGGCAGCGCGGCCAGCACCGCGGCGAGGTACCGGCCGGTCCCCGCGCCGGCGTCCACCACCAGCGGGTACGCCTCCGCCGGGCCTCCGGCGGCGCTGCTGTCGACCGGTCCGGTGGACGGGGCTGCCAGCGGATCGCCGTACACGATGCGGGTAGCGGCGGCGGCGAGGGCGCCGGCGATGGTGTCGTAGTGCCCGGCGGCGAGGAAGTCGGCACGGGCGGCCACCATTTCGGCGGTGTCCCCGGTGTGCGGGGCGCGACCGGCGAGCAGATTGACGTAGCCCTGCCGGGCGATGTCGAAGCTGTGCCGGCGCGGGCAGCGCAGTGCGCGGGCGGTACCGGCGGCGGTCACCGCGAGTGGCTCGCCGCAGACCGGGCAGCGCAGCCGCGCGACGACCTGCGGATGCGGAACCTCCTCGAACGACGTGGTGGTGGGTCGGTCTGCCACCGGCTGAGCTTATGTCAGCAGGTGCGCAGCCTTCGTCGACCGCCTCGATGACGGCGGCGAAGGGCAGGCCGAATTCGCCTGGTCGACAGACGGGTGCTGCTGGTGCTGATGGACACCGGCCTGGGTGACGTCTCCCTGGGCTAGCGTCAGCGACCTGGAGGCCGGGGGTCGGGCGTTCCCGGCACCCGGCCGTTCCGTGCCAGGCACGGTGGCGTCGGGGGCCGCGCTGCGGTGGCCGGCGACGGTGACGGTCTGCGTCGATACGGCACCGGTCCCGTCACGACCGCCCTCAGCGGCTGACTAATGTCTGAGCATGGTCGCAATCTCGTACGAGGACATCGTCAAGGTCCCGAAGGCGCTGCTGCACGATCACCTCGACGGCGGTCTTCGGCCCGCGACGATCGTGGAGCTGGCCGCGGAGGTCGGCCACGAGCTGCCCACCACCGACCCCGAGGCGCTGGGTCGCTGGTTCGTGGAGGCGGCCAGCTCCGGTTCGCTGGAGCGCTACCTGGAGACCTTCGCGCACACCGTCGCGGTCATGCAGACGACCCCGGCGCTGCGCCGGGTCGCCCGCGAGTGCGCGCTCGACCTGGCCGCCGACGGGGTGGTCTACGCCGAGGTCCGGTTCGCCCCTGAGCAGCACCTGGAGCGGAACCTGACCCTGGACGAGGTGGTCGAGGCGGTCGTCGCCGGCTTCGTCGAGGGCAGCGAGCTGGCCGCCCGGGCCGGCACCCCGATCCGGGTCGGCACCCTGCTCACCGCGATGCGGCACGCCGCCCGCTCGCAGGAGATCGCCGAGCTGGCCGTCCGGCACCGCGACGCGGGGGTGGTCGGCTTCGACATCGCCGGCGCGGAGGCGGGCTTCCCGCCCACCCGGCACCTGGACGCCTTCGAATACCTCCAGCGGGAGAACTTCCACTTCACCATCCACGCCGGTGAGGCGTTCGGGCTGCCGTCGATCTGGCAGGCAATCCAGTGGTGCGGTGCCGACCGGCTGGGCCATGGGGTGCGGATCGTCGACGACATCACCCCCGGGGACCCGCCGGTGCTCGGGCGGTTGGCCGCGTACGTCCGGGACAAGCGGATCCCGCTGGAGCTCTGCCCCTCGTCGAACGTGCAGACCGGTGCCGCCCCGTCGATCGCGGACCACCCGATCGGGCTGCTGCGGGACCTGCGCTTCCGGGCCACGGTGAACACCGACAACCGGCTGATGAGCGGGACGTCCATGTCGCGGGAGATGGCGCTGCTGGTGGAGGCCTTCGGCTACGGCTGGAAGGAGCTCCAGTGGTTCACGATCAACGCGATGAAGAGCGCCTTCATCCCGTTCGACGAGCGACTGAAGATCATCGACGAGGTGATCAAGCCGGCCTATGCGAAGCTGATCGGCTGATCACCGGTGCTGGTGCGGGTGGCCGGCGAGCAGGGCGGCCACCCGGTGCAGCACCTGCCGGGCCCGGGCCGCCTCGGCACCGAGCCCGGTCTGCCGGCGCAGCACGGCCGGCTCCGTCCGCAGCAGGGTGACCCCGCGCCGGACCAGCACCCCGGGTGCCTTGCGCTGCTCGGCCAGGTCGCGGGCGAGTCGGCGGAGGAAGGTCGCGCCGCGCGGCCGGCGCAGCGCGTACGCCCCGGCGAGCAGCCCACGACGGCGGCACGCCTCGACGATCTCGGCGGCGAAGATCCCTTCGGCGACGAAAAGTGGCGATCCGGCCAGATCAAATGGCCGCTTGGCTACCCGACGGTCTGCACCTATCGCATAAACCGGCACTTCGGCCTTGCCCGACCGGGCCAGTCGGGCAATGGTTTCCACCGCCGTCGCCGCGTCCCAGGACTCGGGCGACTCCCAGTCCACCTGTCCGTCCCGACGCGGCAACGTAGGGTCATCGCCGTCCTTGTAGAAGTCGTCCAGGCAAAGGACGGGGAGTCCGGTTCGATGCGCGATGTACGACTTTCCGGAGCCGGAGGGGCCGGCGAGCAGGACGACGCGGTGAGGGTGTTCCATTACCTTGGGTGACTCCGGCCAGACGGATTGCTATCAAATTGCATCAACATCTCATCACACCTCCGGCGAGCGCCAACCTGGGCTTTCTCTTTGCGGGACGGCGTGATGGAATCTCGGAGGTCCGACCCGCCGGGTCGGTCGCTCGGCGTTGCCCAGGGCAACGCACGGACGCTGTAATGCGAGGGCGGTGACGTGAGCAAACGACCACAGACGGCGGGCTCCTTCCTGTCGCGTTTGCGCCGGCCGGCCAGCCGGCTCCGCGACATGCCGATCTGGTCCAAGCTCGGTCTGATCATGATCGTGCCGACCATCGCCACGGTCGTGGTCGGCACCAGTGGTCTGGTCGACCACGTGGAGACGCTCAACAATGCCAACCGGGCCGGCGACCTGGCCACCCTGATCGGCTACTCCGGTGAGCTGGTCGACACCCTGCAGGACGAGCGGACCGCCGCCGTACTGCTGCTGGGCGCCGACAAGCCGGAGGTCAAGACGCGGTACACCACGGCGTACAACCAGGTGAACGAGAAGGTCGACCAGGCGAAGGGTCGGTACTCGGGGCAGCGCGGCGAGCTGACGGACCTGCCTCCCACGCTGGAGAAGGTCCTCGACCGGATCGACCAGAACCTCACCGACCTGCCCGCCGCCCGCAGCCAGGTCTTCAACGGCAGCATGGCGGTCAGTACCGCCGCCCAGAGGTACGGGGACCTGATCAGCGACCTGCTGTCGGTCCGCGACTCGAGCACCCAGCTCGCCGGCGACAGCGACCTGAGCGACCGGATGCGCGCCGCGACCACCATCGCCCGCATGAAGGAGTACGTCTCCGAGCGCCGGGTGGTCGTGCATCGCGCACTCGACTTCAAGGACCTCAACCAGGCCCTCCGGCAGGACTACATCTCCACCGTCACGGCCCAGGACCAGGCGCTGGAATCGTTCAACACCATCGCCAACCCGTCCGAGGCCGCGTTCTACCAGCAGAACGTCGCCGGGGGTGACCTGCGCGAGGTGGTCTCCTACGAGGGCCAGATCAAACAGAACGAGAGTGGGAACCTGTCGACTATCTCGTTCGGTCCGGACCAGTGGGACACCGCGATGGTCGGCTACGCCAAGCTGCTCCGTACCGTCGAGTCGAAGTTCGACGGCGACGTGGTCAAGCAGGCCGACGAGCTGCGGTCGGACGTGCAGCGCCAGGTCTTCCTGGAGACCGGTCTGCTGCTGAGCATGCTGCTGCTCGCGATCCTCTTCGCGTACCTGGTCGCCCGGTCGATGGCCCGTTCGCTGCGCGACCTGCGCCAGGGCGCCCTCTCCGTGGCGCAGTACGGCCTGCCGCAGGCGGTGGCCCGACTGCGCGACCCCCAGGTCGTCGGGCAGCTCTCCCCGGTGCAGCTGGCCAACCAGATCGCCGAGCCGCTGCCGGTGCGGAGCAAGGACGAGTTCGGCCAGGTGACCGAGGCGTTCAACGCCGTCCACCTGGAGGCGGTCCGCACCGCCGCCGAGCAGGCCGCACTGCGGGCGTCCGTCGCGACGATGTTCGTCAACCTGGCCCGTCGGTCCCAGATCCTGGTCGACCGGCTGATCGGCCACCTCGACCGGCTGGAGCGTGGCGAGGAGGACCCGGACCGGCTCGCCGAGCTGTTCCAGCTCGACCACCTCGCCACCCGGATGCGCCGCAACGACGAGAACCTGCTGGTCCTCGCCGGCGCGGACTCCACTCGCGTGCAGCGGGAGCCGGCCGCCCTGATCGACGTGCTCCGCGCCGCCCAGTCCGAGGTCGAGCACTACACCCGCATCGAGTTCGGCATCATCGACCGGGACATCGAGGTCGCCGCGCACGCGGTGAACGACCTGGTGCACCTCGTCGCCGAGCTGTTCGACAACGCCACCGCCTTCTCCCCGCCGGACTCGCACATCATGGTCGAGGCCCGCCGGGTGGGCGACCGGGCGTCGCTCTACGTCGAGGACCGGGGCATCGGCATCGGCCCCGAGCAGCTGCGGGAGCTCAACGAGCGGCTCGCCACGCCGCCGCAGGTGGACGTGGCGGTCTCCCGGATGATGGGCCTGGTCGTGGTCGCCCGGATGGCCGCCCGGCACGGCGTCAAGGCCGAACTGCGGCCCGGCGCCGACCGGGGCACGGTCGCCGACGTCACCCTGCCGACCTCGGTCCTGGTGCCGCGGGCGCTTTCCGGTCGGGGGCACCAGGTCCCGGCTCTCCCGCCGGCGACGTCCGGCCCGCAGCCGATCGGCCCGGCGCCGGCCTTCGGTGCCCTGGCGGCCCTCGGCAACGGGCCGTCCACTCCGGCTCAGCGTCCCGGCGAGTCGGGCAACCAGGTGACCCTCGGCGGTCGCCCCTTCGATCCCGCCACGCCCAACGGCGCGGGCGCCCCGGCCTCGGCCGGATCGATGCGCTCGATGCCGGCCTGGTCGGATCTCACCGGCGCCAGCGGGATCAACGGCAGCGACTCGTTCACGCCGCGGACCACCAACGGCCACCCGATCGACCCGCTGCCGCAGCGCCGTGCAGGCGACGGCGACCCGGGCACCGGTCAGCAGCCGGCAATCCCGCGGCAGCTCCCCAGCACCCCTGAGGCGCGGCCGTACAACCCGCCGCCGGTTTCCGCCCCGCCGGTCCCGCCGGTGTCCGCGCCGCCGCTGCCGCCGATCTCCGGCGTCCCGGTGTCCAGTCACCCGGTCTCGGGCCAGCCGGTCTCGGGTCAGCCGGTCTCGGCCGCGCCCGCCTCGGGCCAGCCGGTCTCGGTGCCGCCGGTGAGCCAGGTGCCACCGCGACCGGCCCCGCCGGCGCCCATGCCG
>JBARAE010000604.1:0-3873 GCA_049791715.1 Micromonospora sp. | reverse complement strand
CTGCGGCACAGCTCGGCCGCCGCCTGGCTGGCCCGGCGCCGCCGGGTGGTGGACGCGGCCGTCCGGGCGGCCCGGCGCGACGAGCGGGTCTACCGGACGGTGGTCGAACTGGGGCTCGGGGACGGGCGCCTCGACGGGCGTACCCTGGCCATGATCGGCTTCGGTCTCGCGACCCGGGATCAACGACCGCGGCGCTGATCTTCAACGAAGGTCGCTACCCTGCAAGGTGATGACTCTGCGGAAACTCCTCTACTCCGTCTACGAGCGCCGGCTGACGGCGAAGCTCGCAGGCAAGCCGGTGCCCCGACACGTCGGTGTGATGTGCGACGGCAACCGCAGGTGGGCCCGTGAGATGGGCTTCGTCGACCCGAACGACGGCCACCGGATGGGCGCCGAGCGGATCAAGGAGCTGTTGCGCTGGTGCGACGCCGCCGGCGTCGGGCACGTGACGCTGTGGCTGCTCTCCACCGACAACCTCTCCCGGCCGGTCGCCGAGCTCGATCCGCTGCTGCAGATCATCGAGGACCTCACGACCGAGCTGGCCGAGGAGGGCAACCCCTGGCGGCTGCGGATGGTGGGCGCGCTCGACGTGCTGCCCGCGCAGCACGCCGCCGCGCTCAAGGCCGCCGAGGAGCGTACCCGCGACCGCAGCGGCGGCGCGCAGGTCAACATCGCGGTCGGGTACGGCGGCCGGCGGGAGATCGCGGACGCCGTGCGTTCGCTGCTGCTGGAGCACGCGGCGAGCGGCGGCACGGTCGAGGAGCTGGCCAACTCGATCGACGTGGACCACATCTCCGAGCACCTCTACACCCGGGGCCTCCCCGATCCGGATCTGATCATCCGGACCAGCGGCGAGCAGCGGCTCTCCGGTTTCATGCTCTGGCAGTCGGCCCACTCGGAGTTCTACTTCTGCGAGCTGAACTGGCCGGACTTCCGCCGCGTGGACTTCCTCCGCGCGCTGCGCTCCTACGCCACCCGCCAACGCCGCTTCGGCGGCTGACCCCGCCCCGCCCCGGCCCGCTCTCCCGCGGCGCCGATCATGGACGTGTGGCGCCCAATTAACGCCTTGTGCGGCCTTTGTTCACCGCCATAACTGCATGATCGACCCGGACCACGGTGTGGGGGCTGGTCAGGACAGGTGCGGGAGGGCTTCGGTGAGGAAGTCGGCCAGGGCGGCGGGGGAGTCCAGGGTGAGGTCGGCGGCGTCGGCGACCTCATGACCGGTCTCGGGGTTCGCGACGGCCACGCAGACGCCGATGAACTCGGGGTCGGCGGCGGCCCGGGCGCGCAGCGCGGCGAACGCCTTGATGTCGGAGACGTCATCGCCGAAGTACCAGGCGCCGCCCGCGTCCCGGACCATCTCGCCGATGACCATGCCCTTGTCCCGGTCGACCGGCGGCTTCAACTCCAGCACCATCCGGCCGGCCTGGCAGCGCAGCCCCAGCCGCTCCGCCCGGGCCCGGCCCCACTCCTGCACCAGGTCACCGAGGTGCGGAGCCGTCCGCCAGTGCAGGGCCACGGAGAGCCGCTTGAACTCCACCAGGGCGCCCGGCGGCAGCTCGGCGCGGGCCTGGTCGGCGAGTTCCGCCATGGTGGGTACCCAGGGCAGGGCGGCCGGCTCGGTCACCGTCTCGCCGCCGGAGTGGCTGTGCTCCAGGCCGTAGAGCCCGTACAGGTCGATCCCGGCGAGGCCGCCGAGGTGGTCGCGCAGGAACTCCACCGGCCGCGCGGAGACGATCGCGATCCGGCGTACCCGCGGGGCGAGGGCCTCCAGCGCCGCAAGGACGTTCGGGGCCGGCTGGACGGCGGTCGGGTCGTCGTCGACCGGCGCGAGGGTGCCGTCGAAGTCGAAGAAGAACACCACGTCGCCCGCCCGCCGGCCGGTGGCGCGCCACGCCTGGTCGGCGTCCAACGGGGTCTTCGGCTGCTGGTTGCCCAGATTCAACGGCGGCACGCGCGACAGCGTACCCCGGGTGCCGGCGCCCATTCGTCGGTGAGACGTGCCCCTCAGTCGTGGCGTAGCGTCACCGTTCGGCGGCTCCCCGTCCCCGGCGGCCGAACGGAAGCACGGCCCCTTCCTGGCCCTGGCTGAGCAGGTAGCCCTCGACGAAGCCGCTGTTCCGGTCGCCGGTGTGCGCCTCGATCTCGTTCAGCCGAGCCACCATGAACTCGGTGAGCGCACTGACCCGGTCGTTGAGCCGGTCGTGCAGCTCGGCGACGACGGCGAGAACCACCGCGGTGCTCGCCGTGGTGAGCGCGAAGAGATTGACGACCAGGGGCAGCTGCCCGCCGTGGAGCACGCCGAGCACCACGTTGCCGGTCACGCACGAGGTCACCGCCACCACGGCGACCACGACGGCCCACCATTTCAGGGTCATGGACAGACCCCTCCTTCTGTCCCGCAGGGCTGGATTCGGCCTTGTCCCGTCCCCCCGCCGACGACGAGCCCCGAGCAGTACGGATACGGACGCTAGCGCGCCCCTTCCCGACCTGGAGAGCCTCGATCGGGTTCGTCCTGCCGTTCTTTCGCCATTTGAGGAACTGCGGGTCGCGCCGCCTACCCTGCCCGCCTGCCTCGTTTTCCGGAATCGAGAGGCATTGTCGGGCGGTAAGCGAGGTAGCGGATGGTCTCCCTGATGTGGAACTTCTCCGCGTCGGAGACGTTCGGGTCGACGAGCCGGCGCAGCAGCGCTTCGACGTCGGGATCCATGGGGGGCGGATGGGGGGTGCTGCGCGGTGCGGCCGCACGGTCCCAGCCGAGCGCCGTGAAGGCGTTCGCGGGGTTGAGCCCGAGTCCTTCGCAGAAGGCGACGACCCGCTCCACCTCCGGGTCGCTGGCCCAGTCACCGCGGATCCAACGGTTGATGGTCTGGCGGGAGACGCCGGTGCGCCGGGAGACCTCGGTGCCGCTCCAGGCCCGCATGGCGCGGGCGTCGTCGAGCGCGCGGCGGACGAAGGTGGCGAAGGCGATCTTCCGTGCGTTGGCCGTCTCGGTCACCCCGTGACGGTACGACCCGTCGCCCGCCGTGGGATGGCCTGGCATGCCGCTGTCACGCTTGCGTGACAGCGCTCCTGAGTGTCCGGTAAACGATCCAGCGCTGCTATCGAGGGGTGTCACCCGGGCAGAATAGATGCCTGCGAGTACGACCGTAAACAGACGAAAAGCTGATACTGTCACGCCCGTGAGACAACTTACCGTGTGTCACGTGCATGAGACGATCAGTGCTCACATGCGTCGCTCCGCGGGTTCCAAGGGGGTTTGGTGACCGAGCTCGCAACCCGTGCGCAGGCGTTCGGCCTGATCGCGGAGGGGGTGGCCGCCGGGCTGAGCGCGCCTTGGCGCCTCTACCTCGCCCGAGGGTGCCGGTACCTCTCGCTGAGCGTGGGCGACCGTGCGGAGTGGAACGCCTGGCGTACGCACCTCGGCTGTCCGGAGCTCACCGTCCGGGTCTACGACGCCGGCGGCGAGATCCGACGCGCGTCCGTCGCCGAGGTCGTCCTGGACGGTTGCCGGATCAGCGTCGAGCTGGTCGAGGAGGTCAGCACCGCCGACCTCGACCGACTGCTGGTCGTCGATCCCACCTCGACCGAGCCGGAGGAGCGATGATCCGGCGCACGACGGCGGTACGGCCGGGTACCTCGACGCCCTCGGGAGCGGCCGGATGAGCCCGTTCCTCGCCGTCTTCCTCGTTCTCGTCCTCGGCTCCACCTGCTATGCGGCGGGCCGCCTGCACGGCCAGCTCAGCTACCGGATCGGCTACCGCTTCGGCTACCGGCAGGGCTACTTCGACGGCGACCGCGGCGCCTGGCACCGGCGACGCCGGGACGCGCAGGCCGCCATCGCCTCCGCCCTGGCCGGCCCGGGCACCGCCC
>JBARAE010000603.1:0-1648 GCA_049791715.1 Micromonospora sp. | reverse complement strand
CTGCTGGCCGGCGCCCCCGCCCGGGCGGCCGCCGCCGCTGCCGGGTCGAAGACCTGGGACCTGACGATCCTGGGCACCTCGGACACCCACGGCAACGTGTACAACTGGGACTACTACAAGGACGCCGAGTACGACGACAGCAAGCACAACGACGTCGGCGTCGCGAAGCTGGCCACCCTGGTCAACCAGATCCGCACCGAGCGCGGCAGCAAGCCGACGCTGGTGCTGGACGCCGGTGACACCATCCAGGGCACCCCGCTGGCCACCTACTACGCCAAGCAGGAGCCGATCACCGCGACCGGTGAGACGCACCCGATGGCCAACGCGATGAACGTCCTCAAGTACGACGCCGTGACGCTGGGCAACCACGAGTTCAACTACGGCCTGCCGCTGCTGGCCCAGTGGATCGGCCAGCTCGGCTTCCCGGCCCTGGCCGCCAACGCGGTCAACGAGGCGACCGGCAAGCCGGCCTTCCTGCCGTACGTGATCAAGGAGGTCCCGCTCGGCGGGTACGACTCGCCGACCATCAAGGTGGGCATCCTCGGCCTGACCAACCCGGGTGTCGCCATCTGGGACAAGGCCAACATCGAGGGCAAGCTGATCTTCGCCGACATGATCGAGACCGCCGCCAAGTGGGTGCCGATCATGCGGCAGCGCGGCGCCGACCTGATCCTCATCTCGGCGCACGGCGGCGACAGCGGCACCTCCAGCTACGGCCCGGAGCTGCCGAACGAGAACCCGGTGGCGCTCATCGCCCAGCAGGTGCCGGGCATCGACGCGATCCTCTTCGGCCACGCGCACAACGAGGTCGTGCAGAAGTTCGTCTCCAACACCGCGACCGGCGAGCAGGTGCTCACCTCCGAGCCGTCGAAGTGGGGCCAGCGCCTCACCCGGATGGACTTCACCGTCACCCGGGAGAACGGCCGGTGGAAGGTGGTCAGCAAGTCCGCCACCATGCTCAACACCAACACGGTGGTCGAGGACCCGGCGGTGCTCGCGGCCGTGCGCGGCCAGCACACCAAGACCGTCGACTACGTCAACACGGTCGTCGCCCAGTCCAGCGAGGAGCTGTCCGCCGCCGAGTCGCGGTACAAGGACACCCCGATCCTGGACTTCATCAACCACGTCCAGACCGAGGTGGTCACCACGGCGCTCGCCGGCACCGCGTACGCGGGCCTGCCGGTGCTGTCGATCGCGGCGCCGTTCAGCCGTACCGCGATCTTCCCGCAGGGTGACGTGCGGATCCGCGACGTCGCGGGCCTCTACGTCTACGACAACACCCTCGAGGCCGTCGTCATCAGCGGCGCCGAGGTGAAGGCGTACCTGGAGTACTCGGCGAAGTACTTCAAGACCTTCGCGGTGGGCGACACCGTCGACCCGGCGACCATCAGCGACCCGCTGGTGCCGGACTACAACTACGACGTGATCTCGGGTGTCGACTACGACATCGACATCAGCAAGCCGGTCGGCCAGCGGATCACCCGCCTGGTCATGCCGGGCACCGACACCCCGGTCGCCGCGGACGCCCAGTTCGTCATCGCGGTGAACAACTACCGGCGCAGCGGTGGCGGCAACTTCCCCGGCATCGTGAAGACCCAGGTCTACAACCAGCAGCAGGAGATCCGCCAGCTGCTGATCGACTGGGCGC
>JBARAE010000602.1:0-2167 GCA_049791715.1 Micromonospora sp. | reverse complement strand
CGCCGGCGTTCGGCGCGGACTGGACCGGCTTCATCGGCGCCCTGCCGCAGGACAACACGCCCGACCCGGGCCCGTGGTCGGACTGGTTCGCCCGCCGCCGGCTCGCGCCCTACCTGCGGATGTCAGTCGACAACGGCGCCCTCACCGACGTGGAGGCCGGCATGGTCGAGGAGCTGATCGACCGGATCGGTGAGCTGGGCGGCGACGAGACGCCGGCCCGCATCCACGGCGACCTCTGGCCGGGCAATCTCCTCTGGGGCGCCGACGACCGGGCCTGGCTGGTCGACCCGGCGGCACACGGCGGCCACCGGGAGACGGACCTCGCCCAGCTCGCGCTCTTCGGCGGCGCGCCGTACCTGGACCGGATCATGAGCGCCTACCAGGAGGAGTGGCCGCTGGCCGCCGGTTGGCGGGAGCGGGTACCGCTGCACCAGCTCCATCTGCTGCTCGTGCACACCGCCCTGTTCGGTGCCGCGTACCGGGACACCGTGAGCTCCGCCGCCCGCGCCGCGCTCCGCGGCGCCGAACGCGCTACGGTCGACAGGTGACCGCCGCCCCGACCACCGACGGGGTCCTCGTCGACCGGTACGGCCGCGTCGCCAGGGACCTCCGGGTCTCGCTGACCGACAAGTGCAATCTGCGCTGCACGTACTGCATGCCGGCGGAGGGTCTCCCCTGGCTGGCCGGGCCGCAGCTGCTCACCGACGACGAGATCGTCCGGCTCATCCGGGTCGCGGTGCACCGGCTCGGCGTCACCGAGGTCCGGTTCACCGGCGGGGAGCCGCTGATCCGGCCCGGTCTGGTCGACATCGTGACCGCCGTGGCCGCCCTGGACCCCCGGCCGCGGATCTCGCTCACCACCAACGGCATCGGCCTGGCCCGGCTGGCGCCGGCCCTGCACGCCGCCGGCCTGGACCGCGTGAACGTCTCGCTCGACACCCTGGACCGGGCCCGGTTCACCGAGCTGACCCGCCGGGACCGGCTGGCCGACGTGCTCGCCGGCCTGAGCGGAGCGGCGGCCGCCGGACTGACCCCGGTGAAGCTGAACTCGGTGCTGATGCGGGGCGTCAACGACGACGAGGCGCCCGCGCTGCTCCGCTTCGCCCTGGCCCACGGGTACGAGCTGCGCTTCATCGAGCAGATGCCGCTGGACGCCCAGCACCGCTGGGACCGTACGACGATGGTCACCGCCGACGAGATCCTGGCCTCCCTGAACGGGGAGTTCACCCTGACCCCCGACCCGTCCGAGCGGGGCGCCGCCCCCGCCGAGACCTGGCTGGTGGACGGCGGCCCGGCCCGGGTCGGGGTGATCGCCAGCGTGACCCGGCCGTTCTGCGGCGACTGCGACCGGACCCGGCTGACCGCCGACGGCCAGGTGCGCGCCTGCCTCTTCGCCACCGAGGAGTCCGACCTGCGCGGGGCGCTGCGCGCCGGCGCGGACGACGCCGAACTGGCCCGCCGCTGGCAGGCGGCCATGTGGGGCAAGCGCGCCGGGCACGGAATCGACGACCCGTCCTTCCTGCAACCCACTCGGCCGATGTCCGCGATCGGAGGCTGACCGGTGGAACTCACCGTCCGCTACTTCGCCGGCGCGCGCGCCGCCGCCGGCCGCGCCGAGGAGACGGCATCCGCCGGGCGCTCCCTCGACGAACTCCTCGATGAGCTCGTCGACCGGCACGGCGAACGGCTCTCCGTTGTGCTGAAGGTGGCGAGTTTCCTGGTCGACGGTGTCAACTGCCATGATCGTCAGACGCCGCTGCCGGCCGGGGTGACGGTCGACGTACTGCCGCCGTTCGCGGGCGGCTGAGGAGGCTCGCTGTGCTGGCGGTCCTGACCTTCATGGGCTTCCTGACGGTCGTCACCGGCCTGATCCACCTCTACCTGTGGAAGCGGCTGGTCCGGGACACCATCGGGCCGGGCCGCTGGCGGAAGGTCGGCGGGATCGCCGCTCTCGTGCTGGCCGCGCTGGTGCCGGCCACCATGGCGGCGACCCGCCAGGGGATCGACTGGCTCGCCTGGCCGGGCTACCTCTGGCTCGCGCTGATGTTCTATCTGCTCGTCCTGCTGCTGGCGCTGGAAGTGCCGATGGCAGCCGCCAAGCTGGTGCTGCGCCGCCGGGAGCGCGCGGCGGGGGGCGGCATCCGGGAGCCGGAGCCGGAGCCGGCGC
>JBARAE010000601.1:0-22752 GCA_049791715.1 Micromonospora sp. | reverse complement strand
CAGCCCGCGGCGGTACGCCCCGAGTCCACCCCCGCCGGCGTGGACGGCCCGGCCGACTGACCGCCGGGCCGGACAACGCGCTCGGCCGGCTCAGGCGAAGAGCGCGCGTCCCCAGAAGTCGGCGTCGTCCCCGACACCGGGCGGGCAGGCGAACAGGGCGCTGGAGACGTGCCGCAGGTACTCGTTCATGGCGTCGTGCCGGGAGAGCTGGGTCTGGATCGGCACGAACTGCTTGCGCGGGTCCCGCTGGTAGGCCATGAAGAAGAGCCCGGCGTCGAGCCGGCCCAACCCGTCCGAGCCGTCCACGAAGTTGTAGCCGCGGCGCAGCAGGCGGGCGCCGTTGTTCAGGGTGGGGTGGGCGAGCCGGACGTGCGAGGTCTCGGCGATCACCGGCTGCCCGTCGTCGCCCTTCACGGCGAAGTCCGGCTCGTCGAACTCGTCCCGCTTGCCGAGCGGCGCGCCGCTGCCCTTGGTGCGGCCGACGATCTGCTCCTGCTCAGCCAGGGAGCTGCGGTCCCAGGTCTCGATCTGCATCCGGATCTTGCGGGTGACCAGGTACGACCCGCCGGTCATCCAGTCCGGTCCGTCGCCGGGCTGGGCCCAGAGCTGCTCGCGCAGCAGCCCCGCGTCCTCGGCCTTGAGGTTGGCGGTGCCGTCCTTGAAGCCGAAGAGGTTCCGCGGGGTGGCCTGGTCCCGGGAGGTCGACGAGGTACGCCCGAAGCCGAGCTGCGACCAGCGCACGCTGACCACGCCCATGCCGATCCGGGCCAGGTTACGGATGGCGTGCACCGCCACCTGCGGGTCGTTGGAGCAGGCCTGGACGCAGATGTCCCCGCCGGAGATCTCCGGCTTGAGCGCGTCCCCGGCGAAGTGCGGCAGGTCGGCCAGGGCGGCCGGCCGCTTGTCGGCAATCCCGAACCGGTCCTTGCCCTGCGCGTCGCGGAAGAGCGTCGGGCCGAAGCCGATGGTGATGGTGAGCTGCGACGGGGGCAGCCCGAGCGCTTCGCCGGTGTCGTCCGGCGGGGCCTCCGGCATGCCGCCCACGGCACCGATCACCCCGGCGTCCTTCCCGGCGGTCATCCGCGCGGCCGCGGCCGTCCACTCCTGCAGGAGCGCGACCAGCCGGGACCGGTCCTTGGTGATCACGTCGAACGCGACGAAGTGCAGCCGGTCCTGGGCCGGGGTGGTGATACCGGCCTGGTGCTCGCCGTGGAACGGCACCGACCCGGCGGCCCCGTCGTTGGCGGCGGCCTGGTCCGAGCCGCGGACCAGCGCGCCGGCCCCGGCCGCCACCCCTGCCACGCCGGCGACGCCGACCCCGGCCAGGGTCATGACCCGCCGCCGGGACAGGCTCTTCCCGCCCGCCGCCTCGACGGGTGCGGCCTCAGTGCTCTGCTCGCTCATCGCGTCCCCTCCTGGCCCGGTCGTCATCGGGCGACGACCGCGGCCACCTTGCTGATCGGCTCGGCCAGGGCGTTGATGCTGTCGGACAGTTCCTTCAGCTCGGTCTTGCTGAGCTGGGTGTGCAGCTTCCAGCCGTCGCCGTCGCGGTGCTTGCCGAGGGTCTTCTCGACGTTGGCGAACTCGGCGTCGAGCTGGGTGACCAGCTCGGGGGAGCGCTGCTCCAGCGCCGGGCGCAGCGCCGCGATGGCGGCCTTCGAACCTTCCAGGTTGGCGTTGAAGTCCCAGAGGTCGGTGTGCGAGTACCGCTCCTCCTCGCCGGTGATCTTCCCGCTGGCCACCTCGTCGAGGAGCGCCTTGGCGCCGTTGGCGAGCTGGAGCGGGGTGAGCTTCTCGGCGTTCGCCTTCGCCACGATGGCCTTGACGTCGGTGAGCAGCTGGTCGGCGATCGGGCCGTCCTTGCTGATGTCACCGGTCGTCCAGAGGTCCTTCTCGATCCGGTGGAAGCCGGTGAACGGCATGCCGTCCTCGACGACCTCCTCCCGACCGTCGATCTTCGGGTCGAGGTCGCCGAAGCTCTCCGCGACCGGCTCGATCCGCTCCCAGTAGGTGCGGGCCACCGGGTACAGGGCCTTGGCCTTCGCCACGTCGCCGGCCTTGACCGCGGCCACGAACTCCTCGGTCTTCGTCAGCAGGGCCGCGGTCTGGCTGGTCACGTAGCGCTGGTAGCTGGCGGTGGCCTGGCTCAGCGCGGCGTCCGGGGCGACACTCGCGGCGGTGCCGCTGACCTTCAACGCCCCGCGGATGCCGCGGCCGCTCATCCCCGGCTTGCAGGCCGTCTCGTACGTCCCGGCGGGCAGCTCGACGCGCAGCTCCCGGCTCAGCCCGGGGGCGATGTTCTCCACCTCGCCCATCACCCGGTCACCGGCGGCGTAGACGTAGAACTCGTTCACCTTGCTGCCGGAGTTGGTCACCTTGAAGGTGACCTGACCCGCGTCGACCTCGGTGGCGCCTACCTCGCAGGCGGTGTCGGTGGCCTTGACCACGATCGGCCCGCCGGCCCCCTTGGTCTCCTTGTCGTCACCGGCACCGCAGCCGGCGAGGCCGGCCACGACGAGCACACCGGCGGCGGCGGGCACGATGAATCGAGTGGTACGCATCGGTGCTGTGTCTCCTCGGGGAGCGTGGTCAGGCGCGCTGCGGCGCGGAGGTCGGGTCGTCGGTCGGCGTGCCCGGTGCGGCGGCCGCAGGCGCATCCGCCGGAGCGGCCGTGGCCGGCGCTGCCGGCTCGGCGGGGGCGGGCTTCGCCGGGGCAGCCGGCTTGCGGAGGAAGAGCACCAGCACCGGCACCGCGTACGCGACCCAGGCGATCATCTCGAGCACGGTGGGCGTGGCGGTGATGTTGAACATGCCGCCGAGCAGGGCCGCGTACCAGGTGCTGGGGTCGAGCACCGAGGAGATGTCGAAGGCCTGGTTGTTCAGGCCGGGCAGCACGCCGGCCTCCTGGAAGTCGTGCACGCCGTACTTGAAGATGCCGGCGGCGACCAGGATCAGCAGCGCGCCGGTCCAGGTGAAGAACGTGCTCAGGTTGATCTTCAGGGCGCTCTTGTAGAGCAGGAAGCCGAGCACCACGGACGTGGCGATGCCACCGATCAGCGCGAGCAGCGGGCCGCGTCCGGCGCCTCCGGCGGCGCTCTGCGCGGCGGAGTAGAAGATCAGTGCGGTCTCCAGGCCCTCGCGGATCACCGCGAGGAAGGACATGCCGGCCACCGCGAGGGACCCGACGGCCAGCGCCTCGGTGAGCTTGCCGCGCAGCTCGCCGGCGATCGTCCGGGCGGCCTTGCGCATCCAGAAGATCATCCAGGTGACGAAGACCACGGCCGCGACGGAGGTGATCGCCTCGAACAGCTCCCGGTCCTCGGAGCGGGCCAGCAGCGAGGTCGAGGTGTACTCGATCAGCCAGCCGAAGAAGACCGACAGCGCCACGGCCAGGCCGACACCGGCCCACACCTGCGGCAGCCGATCCCGTCGCTGCGACTTCACCAGGAACGCGACCAGGATGCTGACCACCAGGGTCGCTTCCAGGCCTTCCCGCAGGCCGATCAGGTACGTGGCGAACATCGGTACTCCGTGCTTCGTTAGGCGTGCCTTAGTTAACTTAGGCCAGCCATACCTTGCTCCTGAATCCGGGGTCCCGTCAAGTCGATCGCGACAACGTCACCCACTCGACCGGCGGAGGAAGGCCCACGTTCACAAAGCCGGACATCCACGGTCGTCCGCCAGTACCTCGATGACCAGGGCCATCCGGCCCCACCTGGCCACCCGGGAGCCGGCGCGCAGCGCCGGGGCGGGGCGCTGTCCGCGTACGCGAAAGGGACCGGGACGGCCGCGCGGCGGCCGAGCCCGGTCCCTTCCCGGCGTGACTCAGTAGCGGTAGTGCTCCGGCTTGAACGGGCCCTCCGGCGTGACGCCCAGGTAGGCGGCCTGCTCCTTCGTGAGGGTGCTCAGCTTGGCGCCCAGCGCGTCCAGGTGCAGCCGCGCGACCTTCTCGTCCAGGTGCTTCGGCAGCACGTAGACGCCGACCGGGTACTCCTCGGTCTTGGTGAAGAGCTCGATCTGGGCGATGGTCTGGTTGGAGAACGAGTTCGACATCACGAAGCTCGGGTGCCCCGTGGCGTTGCCCAGGTTCAGCAGGCGACCCTCGGACAGCACGAGGATGGCGTGGCCGTCCTCGAACTTCCAGAGGTCGACCTGCGGCTTGATGTTCTCCCGGGTGACGTCCGAGCGCTTCGCCAGGCCGGCCATGTCGATCTCGTTGTCGAAGTGGCCGATGTTGCCGACGATGGCCTGGTGCTTCATCCGGGCCATGTGCTCGTTGGTGATGACGTTGAAGCAGCCGGTGGCGGTGATGAAGATGTCCGCCTGCTCGACCACGTCGTCCAGGGTGGCGACCTGGTACCCGTCCATCGCCGCCTGCAGCGCGCAGATCGGGTCGACCTCGGTCACCACCACCCGGGCGCCCTGACCGCGCAGCGACTCGGCGCAGCCCTTGCCCACGTCGCCGTAGCCGAGCACGACGGCCATCTTGCCGCCGATCAGCACGTCGGTGGCCCGGTTGATGCCGTCGATCAGGGAGTGCCGGCAGCCGTACTTGTTGTCGAACTTGCTCTTGGTCACCGAGTCGTTGACGTTGATGGCCGGGAAGAGCAGGGCGCCGGCGCGGTGCATCTCGTAGAGGCGGTGCACGCCGGTGGTGGTTTCCTCGGTGACGCCCTTGATGCCGCCGGCGATCCGGGTCCAGCGCTGGCCGTCCTCGACGAGCGAGCGGTGCAGCACCTGGAGGATGACCGCGTACTCCTCGGAGTCGGCGGACTCGACCGGCGGGACGACGCCGGCCTTCTCGAACTCGACGCCCTTGTGCACCAGCAGGGTGGCGTCACCGCCGTCGTCGAGGATCATGTTGGGGCCCTGGCCGTCCGGCCAGTTCAGCACCTGCTCGGTGCACCACCAGTACTCCTCCAGGCTCTCGCCCTTCCAGGCGTAGACCGGGACGCCGGCCGGCGCGTCCGGGGTGCCGTCGCGGCCGACGACGATCGCCGCGGCGGCGTGGTCCTGGGTGGAGAAGATGTTGCAGGACGCCCAGCGGACCTGCGCGCCGAGCGCGACCAGGGTCTCGATCAGGACGGCGGTCTGGATGGTCATGTGCAGCGACCCGGTGATCCGGGCGCCGGCGAGCGGCTGCGCGTCGGCGAACTCGCGCCGGATCGCCATCAGGCCGGGCATCTCGTGCTCGGCGAGCCGGATCTCCTTGCGCCCGAACTCGGCGAGCGACAGATCCGCCACCTTGTAGTCGCCCTCGGCGAGGGTGCTCGGCCGGGCCTCGGACGGCGCGCCGCCGGGGGCGGCCGGGAGGGTGCTGGTCATGGATGCTCCTGTCGAACGGTGTGCAGCGCAGCCTTCCACATTACGCGCGCGGGCGGACGGAGCACGGCCGGTCGCCGGACAGCGCACGGGGCGGTCGGTCGTGAACAGACTTTCCGTCCACCAGCCGCCCGCCCCGTGCATCCCCCCGGTTTGGTTCCCCGCGCGTTCCCCGACCTTCGTCGCGACAACGCTGCGTACTCATAGAGTCACACCGGGTCGAGACCGCGTCAAGCTATTTCGGAAAAGTCGGACTCGTGTCGGAGCGGGTCAGCTGAGTCCGCACGCGGCGACGTACGCCTCGCCCTCGCCGCCGATGACCAGCGGCCCCCCGGCGGCGGTGCCGACCCCCGCCTGGCCCGGCCCCAGGGTGACGGTGCCCACCCCGTCGTCCACGGCCAGCTTGCCGGCCCGGCACAGCACCACCCGCGGCCCCGGCAGGGCGAGCCGCACCCCCGGCGTACCGGCCGCCACCACCACCCGGTGCAGCGCGAAGTCCTCCACCGGCACCAGCCAGGTGACCACACCCGGCGCCACCGGCACCGGCGGGACGACCGGGTCGTCGAGCACCTCGAAGCGCAGCACCCGCAGCAGTTCGTTCACGTCGACCCGCTTCGGCGTCAGGCCGCCACGCAGCACGTTGTCGCTGGCGGCCATGATCTCCACGCCGGTGCCCCGCAGGTAGGCGTGCAGGTTGCCGGCCGGCATCCAGATCGCCTCCCCCGGCGCCAGCCGGACGTGGTGCAGCAGCAGGGCCACCACCACCCCCGGGTCGGCCGGGTAGTCCACGGCCAGCGCGCGGGCCAGCACGGCGTCCGGACCGGCGGCTTCCGCCGCCAGGACATCCGCGACCAGCCCCGCACGCTCCGCCTCCGGCCAGGTCAGCAGCAGCCGTACGGCCTCCCGCAGCCCCACCGGCCCGGTTCGCAGCGCGGCGACCACCGGCTCCAGCGCCGGTACGCCGAACGCCTCGATCGCCGCGGCCGACTCCAACGGGTCACGGAACCCGCAGAGCGCCTCGAACGGCGAGAGCGCGACCAGCAACTCCGGCTTGTGGTACGGGTCCACGTAGTTGACCCGTCCCGCGTCCGCCGCGTGGCCCGCCCGGGCCTGCTCCGCGTCGGGATGGGCCTGCAGGCTCAGCGGGGCTTCCGCGGCGAGCACCTTGAGCAGGAACGGCAGTCGGGTGCCGAACCGGCCGACCAGCCGCTCGCCGAGCCAGTGCGCCGGCTCGGCGACCAGCAGGTCGGTCAGGCTGACCGACGTCCCGTCCCGGTCCACCGTGGCCGGGGCACCCGGGTGGGCCCCCAGCCACAGCTCCGCCTCCGGCCCGTCGCTCGGCACCGGACGTCCCTGCAGCTCGGCGATCGCGGTACGCGAACCCCAGGCGTAGTCGCGGATCCGGCCCTGCAGCAGCTCCACGTCAGCTCCCGGGTCGCCCGGCCACCTCGTCGGCCCCCGCCTCGGGCTCCGGCACCGCGGTGTGCGACGCGGCACCCGTGCCGGCCCGGTCCGCCGCGGCGCTGTAGATGTCCGGCTCCAGGTAGATGACCCGGGCGATCGGCACCTCGCTGCGGATGCGCGCCTCGACGGCGTTGATCCCCCGGGCCAGCTCCTCGGCGGTGTCACACGGCGACACCGCGATCTTCGCGGCCACCATCAGCTCCTCCGGGCCCAGGTAGAGCGTCTTCATGTGGATGATCCGCTCGACCTCCGGACCGCCGGTGACGGCCTGCTCGATCTTCGCCAGGTCGTGCTGCTCGGCACCCTCACCGAGCAGCAGGCTCTTGGTCTCGACAGCGAGCACGATCGCGATGATGACCAGCAGGACGCCGATCGCCGCCGTGCCGGCCGCGTCCCACAGGCCATTGCCGGTGATGATGGTCATCCCGACACCGACGAGGGCCAGCACCAGACCGATGAGGGCGCCGGAGTCCTCGAGCAGCACCACCGGCAGCTCGGGGGCTTTGGCCCGGCGGATGAAGCGCACCCAGGACTGGCTGCCCCGGATCTGGTTGGACTCCTTGATGGCGGTACGGAAGGAGAAGCCCTCCATCCCGATCGCGATCACCAGGACGGTCAGCGGCACCCACTGCCAGCTGGTGATCGGCTCCGGGTGCTGCGCCTTGTGGTACGCCTCGTACAGGGCGAACAGGCCACCGAGGGTGAAGAGCACGATGGCCACGATGAACGCGTAGATGTAGCGCTCCCGCCCGTACCCGAAGGGGTGCTGCGGGGTGGCCTCCCGCTTGGCCCGGCGGCCGCCGAGCAGCAGCAGGCCCTGGTTGCCGGAGTCGGCGACCGAGTGGATCGACTCGGCCAGCATCGACGAGGAGCCGGTCAGCAGGAACGCGATGAACTTGGTGACGGCGATGCCGATGTTGGCCAGCAGGGCGGCGACGATCGCCTTCGTCCCGCCGTTCGCGCTCACGCCGCAGCCTCGCTCCGCGCGGCGGCGCGAAGCACCGCGCTACTGAGCCGGATGGCTCGCTCACTGCGTTCGCTCACTGGTTTGCCAGCTCCTTCATCTCCGTGATGGCCGGGACGGCCATCGGGTCCAGCCCGTGTGCCAGGGCGAGGTAGACCGAGGCGAAATCCGGCACCGCCATCAGCGAGGCGAGCCGCTCCAGCGCCGAGCCGCCCTCCGCGGTGACCACGTCGCAGCGCACGCCCCGCCGCTCGGCGAGGGTCTGCACGGCGTCCGCCCGGCGCTCCTCGACGGCGAGCGGCTCGTCGGTGTCGTCCTCGGCGTTGAGCCCGCCGTCACGCAGCAGCACCAGGCGCAGCCGGGTCCCGTCACCCTCGGCCTCGTCCCGGTCGGCGAAGATGTCCCGCTCCCCCTCGGCCAGCCCACCGAAGACGCCGTCCAGCAGGCCCACCCGGCCCCGGCCGGCCTCACCCAGCGCGCCGGTGACCACCGGGTAGCGGGCGTTGGCGGAGAGGGTGTCGCCGAACCGGCGGGCGGCCACCGTGGCCAGCGGGGACGAGCCCCACACGATCGGGATCGACCCGGCCAGGCCCAGGGCCAGCGACTTCGCCGGGTTGACGAAGGACTCGGCCGTGGGGCGGCAGCGGTCGGCGTCCGCGTCGAGCCGGGCCGCGGTCTCGGCCAGGTCCGCCTCGTTGACCTTCACCAGCCCGAGCGTACGGGCCGCCAACAGGACCGGCACGGTTAGCGCCCAGAGGCTGGCCCGGGCGGGAGCGCGCCGCGGTACCGGGATGAACGGCGCCCGGGCCCGCTCGGCCACCGACTGGAGCTGTGAGTCGGGGGCGCCGACGGCGACCAGCCGGGCACCCCGCCGGTGCGCGGCCTCCGCGGCGCCGAGCGCCTCGGGGCTACGACCGGAGGCGCTGACCGCGATGACCACGTCCGCCGCGCCGACCCAGCCGGGCACGCCGGCGCTGCGGTGCGGGATGACCGGCACCGGGCAGCGCGGCCCGGCGACCGTGGCCAGCACGTCCCCGGTACGCCCGGCGGTGCCGATCCCGGCGATGACGACCGCCCGCGGGCGGCCCTCGTCGGCGAGCAGGTTCAGGTTCGCCTCGGCGGCCAACGCCGCGGACTCGCGCACCTGCGCGCCCGCCGAGGCGGTGAACCGGAGCATGCCGCCCGGGTCCTGCTCGGCGAGGGCGTCCGGGTTGTCCAGCAGCGACTCGTCGGCGTGCCGGTGCCCGCTGACCCCGGCCGTACCCTCCATCACCGCTGCGACGCGGAGCCGCCGCGCGCGTCGTCCGCCGCGGGTCCTCCCCGCGCCTCGTCCAGCAGGAGCACCGGCACGTCGTCCCGGACCTCGAAGATCCGACCGCATTCGGTGCAGGTCAGCGTCTGCGCCTGCGCGTCATAGTCGAGCGGGGCGTGGTGCGTGTCCGGGCAGGCGAGGATCTCGAGCAACTGCGGGTCCAGGGCCACGGCGCGGCTCCTTCCACGTATGCGGTCTCACCGGTCGGCGGTGCCGACCGGCGCACGCGATCTTATCGGCGAACCGGGTCGGGCACCTCGCCACGGAACGAGATCATCCGCCGCCCGTTTCGGACCTGCACCACAGGTCGTCACCGCTCCTGAGCGTAACGGAGCGACGTGCCCGGCTCCGGCTCAGCCAGGCAGGCGGGGCATCACCGTGGTGGCATCGCCACCGGCGGCTGCGGGCGGCTCGCCACCGCGCTGGTCGGAGCCCGGGGCGCCGTAGACGTTGCCGGTCGGGCGGGGCTCCGGGGCGCCCCCGTAGAGGCCGGGGGTGGACGGCTGCTGACCGTACAGCGGGCTGGTCGGCGCACCCGAGCGGTACGTGGTGCCACCGGCCGGTCGGGACAGCGGCACCTGCGGGTAACCGCCGGCCGGGTCATCGACCTTCTCCGCCCGATTACGGCGGACCAGCAGCACGATCAGGGCGATGCCGACGAGCACCAGCGCGATGCCGAAGAACATGATCGGGGAACCTCCGGAGGACTCCTCGGCGGCGGCGCTCTGCCCGGCAACCGGATCGAGCGCGGCGGCCACGGCGGACGCGGTGTCGGCGGCGCTCAACGGCTCCGTCGCCACGGCGCTCGGCGTCGGGGTCGGCGAGGGCTTCTTCGTCGGGGTCGGCGACGGCGTCACCGCCCGTTCCGCACCCACCACCCGGGACGAGACGGCACCCCGGGCGAGCAGCCGGCCGAACGCGGTGACCGCCTCACCGACGACCGTCAGCCGACCGCCGGGCGCGCCGGACAGGAACGCCACCCGGTACCGCACGGTGATGCTCTTGCCCTTGCACAGGCTGGGATTGGCCGGCGACGTACGTGAGGTGGTCACCGTGCCGCCACCGCCGGAGACGCCCACCGGCCACCACTGGCCCGCCACGTTGACCTGCACCCGGACCTGATTCGCCTCGAGGCCGCCGAGTTGCAGCCCGAGTCCGGTCCGCAGCAGCACGCAGCCGTCGGTGCGCTTGCGTACCTCGACCGCCACCGTGCCGGGCGATCCGCCGACCGTGAACTTGTCCGCCGAGCGCACCTCCACGCGGTCGCCCTCGGCGAGCGCCGGCGATGCCCCGGCGACCATCAGGCCACCCAGCAGCGCACCGACCGTGGCCAACCGCGCCGCGTGCCGCCAAACCGACATGTCCACCTCACCGTTTCCGCCCCGACGGGGTCCGCGGGTCAGGTTACTACCGGGTCAGGGGTGCACCCGCTCATCGAGCGCTCCGCATGTGTGCGGCGACACCCCCACGCGTCCACGCTCGACGCCCGCCGGCCGGTCGGCGCCTCGTCGCCGATGTGGCGGTGACCTCAGCCCGGGCCCCGCCAGGTCGCCGACGTGGCGTGGCCGGGCTGCCGGCGCGCGGGCTTCAGGTCGGGGCCGTAGCGAGGGCGGCCCGGCACAGCCGGTCCGCGGTTCGGGTCGTCTCCGGCAGCCGGTAGCGCGGCGTCAACGCCAGTACGCGGTCGACCGCGTTGTCGAGGCTCATCCGGTGGCCCACGCTGACGAAGACCGGCTTCACCCCGTCCCGGGTACGCAGCACCCGGCCCACGACCTCACCACCGTCGCGCAGCGGGCTCGACGCGCCCCGCCGCCCGCCCGGCTCCTCCCACTCCCCGACCAGGGGCGTCTTGCCCACCCCGATGGAGGGCAGGCCGGTGACCACGCCGAGATGACAGGCCAGTCCGAAGCGGCGCGGGTGAGCCAGCCCGTGCCCGTCGCAGACCAGCAGGTCGGGGCGGACCGTCAGCCGGTCCAGGGCGTCCCGCAACGCGGGCAGCTCGCGGAACGCGAAGAGCCCCGGCACGTACGGGAAAGCGGGCCGGCCGACGCTGACGGCTTCGTCGACCACGGCGAAGGTCGTCGCGTCCAGCACCGTGACGGCCGCCGCGAGCCGGTCACCACTCTCCGCGTACGCGACGTCGAGGCCGGCCACCGTCGCGGGCGCCGTCGGCCCCGGCCCGACCAGGTCGACCATCGGCCGCAACTCGTCCTGTACGGCCACCGCCTCCGCCACCGTGCGGGGCGCTCGCCCGCTCCACGCGTCGGACCCGCTCACCGGGTGAGCGTATTCGGCCGTCGGCACCGTCAGAGGTCGGCGCGGGCCTGGTCGACCCAGCCGAGGACGCCGTACGCCCCACTGCTCTCGGCGATCACGGTCGCCTCGTTGAGCAGTACCTTCGCGTCATCGCGGCGGCCCGCACTGATGGCGAGGCCGGCCAGGGCCACCAGGTTCGCCGCAACGCCGGGCAGGAATTCCAGATCCCGGCGAAGCCGCGTGGACTCCTCCATCAACTCCCGGGCCGCGTCCATCCGGCTGGCGGCCTGCTCGGCGAAGGCCAGGTGCCGCAGCACGTACGACAGGGTCAGCCGGTCGTCCGCCCGGACCGCCAGCTCCCGGGCCCGGACGAAGGCGGGCAGCGCGCGGTCCCGGTCCTGCCGGATGACCTGGTGCACGGTGCCCACCCAGAAGAGCGATTCCGCTTCACCGCGAACATCGCCCAACTGCCGGTAGACCTCTGCGGCCCGCTCGAAGAGCGGCAACTCTCGCGGGTCCTCGGCGCCCTCGGCCAGGAAACGCGCGTGCAGGATCCGGCCGCGGGCGAGCGCGAGATCGGCCTCCACCCCGTCGAGATCCCGCTCGGCGGTTACCAGCAGGCCGGAGTTGCCCGCGAACACGGCGCGCTCGTAGAGCTCCCGGGACCACTCGATTCGGTCGTCCACGGTTTCCGTCACTGGCCGACCCGGCCGTCGATGCGTTCGCGTAGGAGGTCGGCGTGGCCGCAGTGCCGGGCGTACTCCTCGATCATGTGCAGCAGCACCTCACGCAGCGAGATCGTCCCGCCGTCACGCATACGCCCCCGGATGCCGAGGTCGGCCGAGCCGGCCACGAGCTGCTCCGCGAACGTCACCTCGGACCGCCAGGTGTGCCACGCCTCGGCGACCGCCTCCGGGTCCGCCACGGCGCCGTTGAAGTCCGCGTCGGAGTCCTCCGCGGTGGCGTAGATCCGCGGCACGTCCTGCCCGGCCATCACCCGGCGGAACCAGTTCTGCTCCACGTCGGCCATGTGGCGTACCAGCCCGAGCAGCGACATCGTCGACGGTGGCACCGAGCGGCGGGCCAACTCCTCCGGGCCCAGCCCCGAGCACTTCATCTCCAGCGTCAGGCGATAGTCGCGCAGGTAGCCGATCAGCATGCTGCGCTCATCGTCGAAGCCGCCACTGGAGCGGGGGTCCTCGTCCGGAGAAACGAACATGTCGGACCAGCCGAACTGGCGGGTGGGCTGGTCGTCGGTCTCTGTGGTCGTATGCGCGTCAGCCATGCCCGGACCTTCGCCCGCCCATCCGCCCCTCGCAAGGCATTTACCCGTCAGGCCGAGCCGGTGGCGATGGTGGGGTCGGCGCCCGGGTCACCGGCCCGCTGCAACTCCTCCTCGAACATCACGAACGTCTTCCGCCGGATGCCGCCGATCAACGCCTGCTCGTGGAGTGTGAGGCGGCGACGTTCCGCATCGGCAGCATCCTCGATGGCTTTGACGGTCTCGTACAGCGCAAACACCGGCCCCTCGCCCATCAGGTAACGAGCCCGCTCATACTCGGTCCATTGCACGAACTCATCCGCCGTCAGCACGTCGATCTCGCCGCCAACCGCGAAGAGGATCTTGTCCACGAGGTGGTTCGCCGGCTTCCAACCGCCGGAATTCCGATTCAGCCGCCAGGCGGCGAGACCACCCTCCGGGGTCGGCACCATCTTCACCGGCGCCTCGTAGTAGGTGAAGTACGCGGGCAAAGTAAGGCCTGACATCGCGCTCATTGCTCCGATCCCCCGCCCAGCGTCGAGCGCAGGGCTTCCCAGAAGTGCTCCCGCTGCCGCTGCAGGACACCGTTCCTGACGGCTGCTTCCGGCACGGACAAGCTACGGCCCTGCTGCGCGGCCACCGCCTCGAGGTCTCGCGTGACCTCGAACAGGGCATGCTCCCAGTGCGCGACGCCGTCCAGGGCGGCGAGTTGCAGACGGAATTCCGCAATATGGCCCGAAGACGTCCGAACCATCATCTGAATATCTCGGTACCCACTGGCCTGCGGGTGCACGAAGCGATCCTTGAACTGGACGATCTCGATATCAGGGTCGTCTCTCAGGGTGCGCAAAGCGACGTAGACGTCAGCCACACGCTGGTAGGACACCCTGCCAGCCGCCAGATCCTTCAGTCGCGACGCATCGCCGTCGTAGTCAGCAATTTTGTCCTCGGCCCGTTGTCTATCCTTGGGCCGTGGCCGTGGTTCGAACTCTGCTTTGCCGCGCGACAGGTCGGCCAGCTTACGCCCTAAGGCGTTGATCTCTCCCTGGGCAACAGCAGCATCCCTGTAGAGCCGGTCCAGGTACTGGCGCCGGTACGTCAGATCTTCACACCGACTCTTGTCAAAGCTCGGTTGGAAAGCCCGACGCTGGCCCAGATCGAAGTACTCGCTTGTCTCCCGCTGCTCCGCAGTGAGCGGGGTGGGTAGCACAGGCGGTATTGATCTGGTAGCCACCACCTCCGCACCCCACCCAGAGATGTCGTCGAGCACTTCACCGAGGACGTCGATCGCCTGCTGATGGCTGGCGAGATGATGCAGCGTCATCGGGCGGGCTGTCAGCGAGTTCGCCAACTCGGGTGTCGCCAGGATCATCCGGACCAGGTCGGGGCGTTGGGCCAGCTGCCGGACCAGCGTCTCTGCCAGCAGCGGCTCACCGCGTGGCGGGGCCTCCCACGAATGGTCCAGCATCTGCTGGATGTGCGGGGCGCCGAGCAGTCGGGTGACGTCCCGGGCTGCGCCATCGTCCAGGCCCGGCACCAACCGGCGGAGCGTCGGTGCGTCCAGGTGGTTCGCCAGCTCGACCGGCGTGACGCCGGCGCCGAAGACCTCCTCGAGGCTGCCGCTCGCCGCAAGGGCGTCCCGCACGAACATGCCGGCCGAGATCCGCTGGGCGTGGGCGTCGAGGCGGGCCTGCCGCACTTCACCCGGATCGGGTTCCGGACCGCTCGCAGGCGCGGGCACCACGCCGGGGTGGGTGAACGTGGTGGACTCCCCGAGCAAATGGACGTGGTTGAAGTCCGGGGAGTCCTCCGTCGGCGCGGGCGGGACCGGTCGTGGCGGCACGGGCGGCGCGGAATGCTCCGACGGATCAGGTAGGGCGTTGTAGTCGCCGGGTGGCGGGCCGACAAGCGGCATCGGCCGGCCGTCCCGGCCCACGACCAGTGCGTCGATCCCGACGACGTTCGCCTCAGCCGGTACGCCCCTGTGCGTGTAGAGCGGCCGATTCCCGACGTGTCCGTTCTGTGGATCGAGGTAGAGGACGCTCCCGTTCTGGTTCAACGCCACCCAGGCATGGGCGCCGCCGCCCTCCCAGCTGGTGATCAGGAAGGCGTAACTGCCGTGCCCGCCGGCGAGCAACTGCTCGTGGAGATCGCGATAGCCGCGCTCGACCACCTGCCGCAGGCCGAACGGCGTCGCCGGTCCGGCCACCTCGCACAGCTTCTGGAAACGTCCGCCGGTGCTCTCCTCGACCCGCCGCGGCCCGTCGGCCTCGCCGCCGATCGGACGGCGGACGTCCCCCTCCAGGTAGGCGTCGAAGGTACGCGGGGCGGAAACCCGTGGTCGACCGTGCATCCAGGTCTCGTAGAACGACAGGGTGCAGTCGACGCAGTTGATGCCCCGGGTCGGGTCGGCCTGCGGGCCGCCGTCGTTCGCCAGGGGGAACCAGCCGCCGTGACGTGGATCGGCGGTCCGCATCACGGTGCCGTCGGCGTTGCGGGGCATCTGCCGTTCGAGGTCCGTCTGATGGAGCGCGAGCGGCGGACGCAGACCGCCCCGCACGCCGTACCTGCGGGACCGGTCGATCGGCGGTGGGTCGTCGTCCCCGGTGAGGCCCGACCGGTCTGGCGTCTCCACTGCCCCGACCGCCAGGTCGGCGACGTCGTCGTTGATCCGGTAGAAGTCCGCGTCGTCGTCGACGGTCACGAGGTCAGGGACCGTCGCACCGATCCGCACTTCGCGCGCCAGCTCGCGCAGGTCGTAGCTTTCCTTGCTGGCCTCGAACGCTTCCCGATGCCACCGCTCCGCGGCCAGCTCAGCGCCGGTTCGGCGCAGTCGCATGGCCCGAGCGGCCCAGTCACTGGCCCGCTCTTCGTGGTCGTCAGCCCGCTCGCGAAGCCAGTCCGCCTCCTGTTGGCGGCGGTTGTCCTCGTACCACTCTCGCTGCGCCTGGAAGTAGCCCTGGTAGCGGCGGCGGTCGAGCCCTTCCCGGTCGGCCACCAACTGCTCAGCGCGCTGTTCTGGCGTGCGAGGGCGGGGTGGAAGCGGATCGAACGGACCCGGGAGGGGCGGCGGCGTGTCGTCGGTGGGTTTGGCTGGTCCGGGCGCCAACGCCTCCAGCAGCGGGGAGCGCGGAGGCGGTGACGGCGGGGTGTCGGGGCCGGTGACCGTCGGCCCGCCCGCCTGTCCACTCGTGACCGGGACGGCAGGGTGCTGGGCTTGCGGGGCGGTGGCCGTCGCGGACTGCGAAACCGCGGCTGACTTGCGGTCGATCGGCGCGGGGGCCGGCAAGGCCGGCTGCGCCGACATCGATGCCGGGCCTCCCGCCGCCGCCGCCAGGGGTGGTGGCGTTTGCAGGGCCCTCGGGGCTGAGGACGCCGATGGCTGCACCGCCGCCGGCGGCAGATCGGCGTCCGGCGTGCTGCTGGTCGGGGCGCCGGAGTGAACGGGAGGAAGGCCGGGGTCGCCGGTCACCGAGAGATGGGGCGCGGCAACGGTGGACTCGACGGCAACCGAGGAGAGCGTGGGGCTTGTGGCCCCGTCGACCCCGCTCGGGTCCACCGCTGGACGCGCGGCCTCGGCGGTCGCGATCAGGGGCGCCTCAGACGTGACCGCCCCCTGGGCAGGCGTCACGTCGACCGGTGAGACAGCCGTGGCGGTCACGGGATGGCTACCAGGCAGTGGGCCGGTCCGGGCGTCCACCGTGTCGAAGGAAGAGGCCTGACCTGGCTCAGCCGCCGAGACGACGGAGTCGGGAGGCGCGGCGCCGCTCAGCGAAGGAACGGTGGTGCCCTGCGTCCCCGCCTCCGGCGACCCCGACCCGACGGCCAGAGACAGTCCGGCCAGGTCCATCCGCGCTGGCGAGGACGCCCCGGCCAGGGCGTCCATCGTCCCGTCAAGCCGGTGGTGCAGCGCGGTGTCGGCCTGGCTGGTGGCCGCGCCGGTCGTGCCGGAGACGGCCGCCCGGGCCAGGTCCTCCAGCGACACCCCCTGCCCGCTGGCCAGGCCGGCCGCGGCCTCGGCGAGGGTCTCGCCGGTCATCTCACGACCGAAGTGCTCGCCGATTCGTCTCAGCCGCCCGTTGGCGTGCGGGCCGAGACCGGCGAGCGGTGCCACCGCCCCGCCGGCGAAGCCGCCGACCGCGGACCTGCCGAGGTCGATCACGTCCAGGCCGTGCCGGCGTCCGGTGGAGTTCTGGTACGCCTGCGTGGCCAGGCTGACGCCGGCCTCCTCGCCGGCCTCGGCCAGTCCGCCGAGCGCGGCGCGCCGGGCGAGCCCGCGTACGCCGCTCTTCACGACCTCCTTGGCGGCCCGTTCCCCGGCCTCCTTGAGGCCTTCCTTGAGGGCCTTGCGGACCAGTTGCGCCATGAGCCGTTTGAAGATCTGCTGCACCACCATCCGGGTGGTGGTGATCGCCACGCCGGCGGCGGGTGAGGCGGCGCCCGCGGTGAGGACCGTCGCCACGGCCAGCGAGAGCAGTTCGACGACCAGGATGCCCAGCTCGATCCAGGCCTCGAGCTTGGCGCCCTCGATGTCGCAGCCGCATGACTCGACCAGTTGGCCGAGTTCACCGCTGAGCGTGAGCAGGACGGGCAGCGGGGCGTCGTCGCCCTCGGCCACCCGGCGCCACGCGCTGTCGAAGGCTTCGGCGACGGCTCCGACGCCGCCGTACCCGCTGCGTACCTGGGCGGCGGCCGAGACGGCGTCGTCCCGGGGGCCGGCCAGGACGGCGGCGACGCCGTACCAGTGATCGGCCAGGTCCCAGACGGCGCGTTCGTTCCCCTCCGGCCACTCCACCCCGACCACCCAGTCCAGGGCCTCGTAGATCCAGCCGGGCAGGTCCCAGGGGCAGTAGTCGAGTGGATGAGGGATCGGGCTGGGCAGGACGCTCACGCGCGGATCCTCCGGAGGTCAGCGCCGGTACCGGTGGGGGAACGGGTGCTGATCGGGGATTCGCCCCAACCGGCCCGCGTTCGCCTCGTCGGTTTCCGCAGTGGCAGCGACGGAACCGACCACGTCGTTACCCAGGCCCTGCACCGATCGACCGAGAAGTTCCCAGGCCCGCAGCAGCGTCTCCTCGTAGCCGCGGTACTGCTTGTCGAACGCGGCGCCGATGTCGTCTCGGCCCCACGGCCGTTGTCCGCTGGCGGCCGCGATCTCACCACCCGCCTGCCGCCGGCCGGCGCTGACCGCCTCGCCGGCAAGGGTGAGGTCTGCTCCCCCGCGCCGGGCCCGGTCAGGATCCAGCCAGATCTGCCCCTCGGTCACGCCGGTCACTGTCCAGGCTGGAGGACCGAGTCGGCGCGGCTCAGCAGGGCACCGAAGTCGTTGGTCCGCAGGAACTCCACCGACGGCGAGCCGGCGGGCAGGTAACTCGCTACCAGGTCCCGCGTGGCCGACACGGCCGACGCGGTGGCCCGGTGCACGGTCGTGGTGATCGTCCGGCTCAACGCGCGCGCGTCCCGGTCGCGGAAGACCGCCGGTTCCAGCTCCACGCTGATCAGCTCGCCCCGGGCTCCGACGACGGCGGTCACCTGCCCGTCGTCGGAGCGCTCGGTCACCCGCAGCTCGGCGAGCTTGACCTGGAGTTCGTCCAGTCCGGACCGTAGTCGCTGGTACTGGCCGTACACCTCGTCGAACCGCGCCCGCAGCGCGCGATTGGCGTCCCGGTCCACGCTCTCGGCCAAAACTGCCCCTCTCCGTCACGGTCGGTAGGGCTGACCATACCGGGCGCCACGGAATCCGTGGGGTCCGGTAGTTTCACACCGTGATCGAGCGACAGCAGGCCGAGCAACTCGCCGCCGTCTGGGCACGACGCGACTCCGAACGCCTCGGATTCCCGTGCACACCGGTGATCGAGGAGTTCGACCTGGGCTACCTCATCACCACCCGGGTCGCCCCCGAGGCGCGCGCGCTTCCCGGTGACCTGCCGACGACCGTCATCGACAAGCAGACCGGGGAGCTGTCCACCTGGCCGCGCCTGCCGTTTCCAGCGGTCGAGCAGATGTACCGGCAGCGACGGCCGATCGAGCCGCGAGCTCCCCGCACGGTCGACCCCGCGGGTCAACTGCTCCGCGAACTCAGCCGGCTGTCCACTCCGGATGCCGCCGCACATCTGACCCTCGACGGGCGTACGTGGGTGGCTCACGGCGCGAAGGGCGAGGTCGAGCTGCGGCATCACCCGCTGGTCCGGGCGTATCTCGACGGGCTGCCGCCCGGGCATCTGGTGCGTGGCGGGGAGCGGCACGCCGAGATGATCGTCGTCTCTGACGTCCTGCACGAGTACGACCACCAGAGGGCGCGGGACGGCTACCCACCGGTGACGATTGACGAGGCGCGGAACCTGCTGGGCCGGTCGAGGGTCGATTTCTTCCGGGTCCGCGAAGCGGGCGACCCGGCCGCCGGACCGGCTGCGCTGCGCTGTGGTTCCTGCATCAACTTCCTGGTGCACTTCAACGTGCTGCCCTGGCCGGAGCTCGCCTACAGCGAGGCGTGGCACCCCGAACCACAGGCCGACCCTGACCCGGGCCGTTTCCCGCCCGAGGTGGCCAGCGCGCTGGTCGTCGCCAACTGGCGTCCGCACTTCGGAGACGAAGTGCTCGCCGACGCGTCGGTTGAAAAGGTCATCGCGGTCACCGGTAGGCGGCACGCTCACAGCACCTTCCCGGCCGCCATGGCGACGATCACCGCCTTTCCAGGGTTGGTGAGTGCGCGGCAGGGCCCCGGGGAGCAGGTCTGGATCTCGCGCTTCACCATCCGTCCCCGCCACGCGGCCCATACCGCCGACACCCTCGGCGACTTCGGCGTGGTGCTCGGCGTACGACTCTTCCCACTCGGCACCGAGCGCGGCGAGAGCATCATCGGGGTCGACGAGCACGGGCGGATCTTCGCGCTCGACCAGGCCGGCGAGTGGTTCCTCGGCCCGGACATCGACGCCGCCCTGACCACCCTGCTGCTCGGCCGCGCCCCCGCCCGGGTGCGCGACGACGGCACCTGGTGACCCGGGACCGGGCGGCCGGCCGCCGATCCTCTTCGGAGGCACCGGGCCGCGCGGGTCAGAGGTTCCGGGACTGATCCCCGGTCGGGCGGGCCGGCATCGCGTCGCCGGAGGCCGCGAGGCTGCTGAGGATGCCCAGCAGTTCCGCGCTCCTGCTGCCAGGTTCCGCGTGGAGCACCACCAGGACGAGGCGATCCGTGCCGCTGATCAGCAGCTTGTCCGACTGGAGGTCCAGATCTCCGACCTGCGGGTGGCGCAGGTGGCTGATCCTGCCCGTCTTGGGCCGCACGTCGTGGCGCGCCCAGAGGCGCCGGAACCGGTCGCTGCGTACGGACAGCTCCCCGACGAGCGACAGCAGTCGCGGATCGTCCATGTCGAATCCCGCGTTGGCACGAAGGCTGGCGACCGCCTCCTCGGTCAGCTCCTCCCAGTCCCGCCGCAGGGCCCGCTCGGTGGGGTCGAGGAAGACGGCCCGGAGCAGGTTCGCTCCTGGGGCGTAGTTCGGCGACAAGGCGGTCGCTATGGCGTTGACCGCGAGCACGTCGGAGAGCTTGTTCTGGACGTACGCCGGGCTGGTGGTCCAGCCGTCGATGAGCTGGCGGATGCTCGCCGGCACGACCTCCGTCGGGTGCCGGGCGGGCGAGCGCGGACGGCGGGACATCCCCTCCGCCGTCAACCCCATGAGGTACGCGGTGGCGGCGTCGTCCAGGCGCAGGACCCGGGCCAGCGCCCGCAGCACCTGCGGCGACGGGTTACGGTCCCGACCCTGCTCGAGCCGCAGGTAGTAGTCGGGGCTGATGCGGGCGAGCATGGCCACCTCCTCCCGGCGCAGCCCCGGAACCCGCCGCATCCCGCCGCCGCTGATCCCGACCTCCTCGGGCCGGACCAGTTCCCGGCGGGCACGCAGGAACTCTCCCAGCGCATTCCTGCTCTCCATGCGCTCCACGGTAGTGGCGCGTCCGGGCAGGTGGGTGGCCCTGCGAGTCCCAGGAACGCGGGGGTACTGCCAGGAAGACCGGGTACGCCGCACAGTCGAAGGTGCAACCCCTCGGGATGCCTGCGCGGTGACCGTCACCGGCGCCAGGACCCGGGACAGGCAACGCGAAAGAGGCACGAAATGACCGACACCGTGCAGGGCGGCCTGCTGACGCTGGCGGACGACCTCACCATCAGCCGCATGGGGTACGGCGCCATGCAGCTGGCCGGGCCCAACGTCTTCGGTCCCCCCAGGGACCGCAACGAGGCGCTGGCGGTGCTGCGTACGGCCGTCGACCTGGGCATCACGCACATCGACACCTCCGACTTCTACGGGCCGGTCGTGGTCAACGAGCTGATCCGCGAGGCTCTGCACCCGTACCCGGAGCATCTGCGGATCGCCACCAAGGTCGGTGCGCGCCGCGGCGACGACGGCAGCTGGAACCCCTCTCTCGAACCGGACGACCTCCGGGCGCAGGTGCATGAGAACCTGCAACACCTTGGCCTGGACGTACTCGACGTGGTCTACCTCCGCCTCGCTTCGTACGAGGTCGCCACCGACGAGCCCATCGCCGAGCAGTACGCCGTGCTCGCCGACCTGCGCCACCAGGGCCTGATCCGGCACCTCGGCCTGAGTGGGGCGTCCGACGCCCAGCTCACCGAGGCCCAGGGCATCGCGCCGGTCACGATGGTGCAGAACCTCTACAACCTCGCCAACCGACAGGACGACGCCCTGGTCGACCGGTGCGCGGCCGAGAACATCGCCTACGCCGCGTACTTTCCCCTCGGCGGGTTCAACCCGCTCCAGTCGGAGACGCTGCACTCCGTCGCCGCGCGCCTGGGCGTGACCCCGCAGCAGACCGCCCTCGCCTGGCTGCTGCAGCGGTCCCCCACGATGGCGCTCATCCCGGGCACGTCGTCGGTGGCGCACCTGCGGGAGAACGTCGCCGCGGCCGACCTCGTCCTGCCGATCGACGCCGTCTCGGAGCTCGACGCCGTGAGCGGATAGCGGCACCCAGGCCGCCGGGCTACAGCGCCACCCCGGTCAGCACCATGACGCGCGGCTCGGTGTAGTCGTCCATGGCGCTGCGCAGGCCCTCGCGCCCGACGCCGCTCCCCTTCACGCCGCCGTACGGCATCTGGTCCGCCCGGTACGACGGCACGTCACCGATGATCACCCCGCCGACCTCCAAGCTCCGCGAGGCTGCGAAAGCGACGTCAAGGCGGTGGGTGAACACCCCCGCCTGCAGTCCGTACGCGGAGTCGTTGACCGCGGCGAACGCGGCCTGGTCGTTCTCTACCCGGTCGACCACCAGTACCGGCCCGAACACCTCCTCGGCGCAGACCTTGGCATCCGCCGGTACCCCGGAGAGCACGGTGGGCGGATAGGTCGCCCCCTCGCGCCGCCCGCCCACCTCGATGGTGGCCCCGGCGGCGACCGCCTCGTCGACCCACTCCTCGACGCGGCGCGCCGCGTCCTCGGACACCAGCGGCCCGACGTCGGTGAGCGGGTCGGCGGGGTCGCCGGTGCGCAGCGCCTCCACCGAGGCGATCAGCCGCGGCAGGAAGCCGTCGTACAGCCACTCGTGCACGTACACCCGCTGCACGGCGATGCAGGACTGCCCGGCCTGGTAGTTGGAGAAGGTCGCGATCCGGTGCGCGGCGAAGCTCAGGTCCTCGTCGGAGTTCCAGTCCTCGCAGATCACCGCGGCGGCGTTCCCGCCCAGTTCCAGGGTGACGTGCTTCTCCGGGGCCGATCGGCGGATGGCGGCGCCGACCGGCCCGGAACCGGTGAACGACACCACCGGCAGTCGCGGGTCGGCGACCAGCTCGGCGGCACGCTCGTTGGGCAGCGGCAGCACCGAGAACATCCCCTCGGGCAGTTCGGTCTCGGCGAGGATCTCGCCGAGGAGCAGCGCCGACAGCGGCGTGGCCGGGGCCGGCTTGAGGATGATCGGCGCGCCGACGGCGATCGCCGGGGCGACCTTGTGGGCGACGAGGTTGAGCGGGAAGTTGAACGGCGCGATGCCGAGCACCGGTCCCTTCGGCACCCGCCGCACCAGGGCGATCCGCCCGGTCGCCGTCGGGTCGGTGTCCAGGCGCTGCAGCTCGCCGGAGAAGCGTCGCGCCTCCTCGGCCGCCCAGCGGAACGTCGACACCGCCCGCCCGACCTCGGCTCGCGCCCACTTCAGCGGCTTGCCGT
>JBARAE010000600.1:0-3357 GCA_049791715.1 Micromonospora sp. | reverse complement strand
GCCGAGACGAAACGGCTGTCACCGCTGGTGGACCGGATCCGGACCCGGGTGGCGGCCGAGGTGCCGGACGTGGAGGTGGTCGGCGACCCGGTCGACCGCCTCCCCCACCTGGTCACCTTCTCCTGCCTCTACGTGGACGGCGAGGCGCTGCTGCACGCGCTGGACCGGCGCGGTTTCGCGGTCTCCTCCGGTTCGTCCTGCACGTCGTCGACGCTGCGGCCGTCGCACGTGCTGGAGGCGATGGGCGTGCTCTCGCACGGCAACGTGCGGGTCTCGCTGCACCGGGAGACCACCGAGGCCGACGTCGAGCGGTTCCTGGCGGAGCTGCCCGGGATCGTCGCCGACCTGCGCGCCGAGGCGGGAGTGGTGGGGCTGTGAGCCGGCCGGACGAGGTCCTCGACTGCCGCGGCCAGCGCTGCCCGCTGCCGGTGATCGCCCTGGCCCGGCGCCTGCCGGAGCTGCCGGTCGGCGCGGTGCTGCGCGTCCTCGCCGATGATCCCGCGGCGGCGGTCGACATCCCGGCCTGGTGCCGGATGCGCGACCAGGAGTTCGTCGGGGCCCACCCCGACGGCCCCGGCTACGACGTCCGGCGCAGCGGCTGACTGGTCGCGGTCAGCGGAGGTAGGCGAGGATGCCGGGGAGCGGGTCGGTGTCGACCGCGGTGTCCACCACCAGGCGGGGGCCGACGAACGGCTCGTACTCGGCGCGGCGGAGCAGGACCTGCTCCCAGGTCGGCAGGTGCGGGTCGGAAACCGCGGGCAGGCGCGCCTCGACCCGGCGGCGGTGCTCCGCCTCGTCGCCGCAGTGCACCTCGATGACCCGGAGCGGCACCCCCGCCCGCTCGGCCAGGTCGTGCCACAGGCCGCGGGCGCTGGCCACCGGGTTGACCGCGTCAACCACCACGCTCAGCCCCAGCCCGAGCTGCACCTCGGCCAGCCCGGCGATCGCGCCGTAGGCGGCCATCCCGGGCACGTCACCGGTCAGCCCGTACCGGCCCAGGGCCCGCTCCACCGGATCGACCGGCAGGACCGGGGCGGCCAGCGCCGCCCCGACCCGGGTGGCGAGGGTGGTCTTGCCCACCCCGGGCAGCCCGGCGAAGGCGACCAGCACCGGGCCGGTGGCCGCGCCGGCGCCGGGGCGTACCGCGCCGGGGTCCACTCCGGCGGAGACCGCCGGCCGGACGGGGTCCGGTGCGGCGGTCACGGCAGCAGGTGCGGCCGGACGTCCTCGGCGGCCACGTCGCCGTACGACTCGGCGAGGCGCTTCACGAACAGGTCGCGGCGAACCTCGTACTCCTGCGTGCCGACGGTCTCCAGCACGAGCGTGGCGAGCAGCGAACCGACCTGAGCCGCCCGCTCCAGGCCCAGCCCCCAGGACAGGGCCGTGAAGAAGCCGGCCCGGAAGCCGTCCCCGACACCGGTCGGGTCGACGGCCTGGATCTCCCGGGCGATCGGGACGTGGATCGTCTCGAAGTCCCGGCCGGCGATCTCCGCGCCGTCCTTGCCCAGCGTGGTGACCCGGACCTTGACCCGGTCCAGCAGCTGCGCGTCGGTCAGGCCGGCCTTGCTCTGCAGCAGCGACTTCTCGTAGTCGTTGGTCATCAGGTAGTCGGCGCCGTCGATCAGGCCGAGCACGTCCTCGCCGTGCATCCGGGCGAGCTGCTGGGACGGGTCGGCGACGAAGGCGTACCCGCGCTCCCGGCACTCGGCCGAGTGCCGGATCATCGCCTCCGGGTCGTTGGCACCGACCAGCACCAGGTCCAGGCCGCCGAGCCGCTGCGCCACCGGGCCCAGCTCGATGTTCCGGGCCTCACTCATCGCGCCGGCGTAGAACGAGGCGATCTGGCACATGTCGGTGTCGGTGGTGCAGACGAACCGCGCGGTGTGCGCGATCTCGCTGACGTGCACCGAGTCGCAGTCGACCCCGTGCCGCTCCAGCCAGGACCGGTAGTCGGCGAAGTCCGGTCCGACCGCACCCAGCAGCACCGGGCGCAGCCCGAGCTGGGCCATGCCGAAGGCGATGTTGGCCGCCACCCCGCCCCGGCGCAGCACCAGCTCGTCCACGAGGAACGACAGCGACACCTTGTGCAGCTGGTCGGCGATGAGCTGGTCGGCGAAGCGACCGGGGAAGCTCATCAGGTGGTCGGTCGCGATCGAGCCGGTCACGGCGATCTTCATGTCAGCCCTCTGGGTCGGGAGCACGGCGCCGGTCAGCCTACCGGTCGCGCCCGGGCATCGGTCGCGGGTCAGTCGACAGGCGATCGACCGGGGCATACCCGGACGTCACCGGACGGACACCCGTTCCGGCACGAAAAAGCGGCGGGGCCGCCCCGTGAGGGACGGTCCCGCCGCTGTCATCGCTCGGGCCGGCCGGACCCGCCTGGATCGGCGGAACGCCGGCGCGCGGGTCGGCTCAGCTGAACGAGTCGCCGCAGGCGCAGGAGTTGCCGGCGTTCGGGTTGTCGATGGTGAAGCCCTGGGCGTCGATCCGGTCGGCGAAGTCGATGGTCGCGCCGGCGAGGTACGGGGCGCTCATCCGGTCGACGACGACCTCGACACCGTTGTAGTCGGTGACGATGTCACCGTCGAGCGACCGCTCGTCGAAGAAGAGCTGGTACCGCAGGCCGGAGCAGCCGCCCGGCTGCACGGCGACGCGGAGCCGCAGGTCGTCGCGGCCCTCCTGCTCGATCAGGGCCTTGACCTTCTGCGCCGCGACGTCGGTGAGGACGACGGAAGTAGGGGCCTGGGCCTCGGTCGACTCGGTCTGCGCTGGCGTGGTCACGTGGAAATCTCCCTGCGCGGTATGGGTCCGGACGCACTGGCCAACGTCGCGCGTCGCCCAGTGATTCCCGGTGTGGTCCAGATCCGATCGTACGCCGCTCCGGCGGGACTCACCCGCGTGGCGTGACGGATACGCCGTGACCCGCGCCGCAGGCCAGCGGCGGGGTCACCGGCTCCACTGCCGGGCCAGCCGGGCGCCGAGGGCCCGCAGCCCCTCGGCGGGGCGGGTCATCGCCGCCTCCATCCCACCGTTCTCCTCGCCGCCGAAGTGCTCCACCAGGCTGTACGCCTCGGTCACGCCGGCCGCCGCGGCCTCCCGGCGGCCGGTGCTCACCCGTCCGGCCAGCACGACGCAGGGCAGCCCGCGGTCGCGGGCGGCGCCGGCCACCCCCGCCACCACCTTGCCGCGCAGCGACTGGTGGTCGAAGGAGCCCTCGCCGGTGATCACCAGGTCCGCGGCGTCCAGCGCGGCGTCCAGCCCGATCGCGCGGGTGACCAGCCGGATGCCGGACTCGCTCCGGCCCCCGAGGGCGAGGATCGCCGCGCCCAACCCGCCGGCCGCACCGGCGCCGGGCAG
>JBARAE010000599.1:0-2707 GCA_049791715.1 Micromonospora sp. | reverse complement strand
GCTGCGCGTCGCCCGGCCGCGTCTGGCCGCCGGCCTGCACCCCACCACCCGGTCGGACGGCTCCCCCGGGCTGTGCCGCGCCGCCCAGGCGTTCGACGAGGTTGCGCCGGATGACGTTCCTGCCCGGCTCGCGCACCTGGTCCATCGCGGCGGCATTGAGCAGCACGCAACTGCCGGACGGGCCGGTCACCGTCAGCGTCGCCGCCTTCCCGTTGTCCAGGTTGGTCACCCGTAGCCGGGTGCCGACCGGGAACCGGTCGCTGGTCGCCGCGGGCGCGCCGCCCTCGGCCGAGAACGTGATCGGCCCCTGGCAGGCACTCGGCCGGGCGGGGGTGGTGGCGGCGAAGCCGAACCCCGTTCCCACCGCCACCACCGCCGAGGCGACGACCGCCACTCCGGCCGCCAGCACGTGCTTCCGCTGCACCTTCACCGCATCTCCCGTCGTTCGCTGGGCTGACGTACGACGACTGGTACGGCTTGGGAGCGCTGCACCGTTCACCGGCTTACGGAACCCGACCGGGCGACAAAGCGATGCTTTCGTCCTCTTGTCGCCGCTTTGTGCCATCTGATGACCCCTGCGGCTCCTCCTACTCGTCAGGGGTGTTCCATGCTGTCTTCCCGTATCCCCGCCCGGCTGGTCCTGGCCGGCGCGGCGCTGCTCGCCACCGTGACGGTCGCCTCCGGCTGCGGCACGCCGTCCCCTCGGTCCGGCGCGGCGGTACCGGCCGCCCGGGTGGTGCAGCCGGCCGCTACCGCAACTCCCGCCGCCCCGGGCGATCCGCTGTCCCTCCTACGGGAACAGCAGCAGGTCCGGGTGCTCCCCGCCGACGCGCCCCGCACCACAGCCGACCCGTACGGGTGGGTGCCGCTGACACGGGCGGCGGGCCCGGGCCAGCTCGACCCGACCTTCGGCACTCGCGGCGTCACCGTCACCCGGTTCGCCGGCCAGGCGGTGCAGGCCAACGATCTGGTGGTCCTGCGGGACGGCTCGATCGTCGCGGTGGGCGGCGACCGCAACTTCCAGTCGGCCGACTTCCTGCTGACCAGGTACCGGTGCGACGGCACGCTGGACACCCGTTTCGGTACGGACGGCCGGGTGGTCACCCCGCTGCAACCCCCAGGCGGGGGCGGCGCGCAGGCGGTCGCACTGGCCCGGAAGGGCAGACTCGTGGTGGTGGGTACCGCCGGCCTCGGGCAGCCCGGCGAGTACGGCTTCGCGGTCGCCCGCTACCTGCGGAACGGGGAGCTGGACCGGAGCTTCGGCGACGACGGCGTCGTGGTGGCCCCGGTCGGTCCGCGGCGGCAGGCCGCCGCCAGCGACGTCGTCGTTCTGCCCGACGGGCGGATCCTGGTCGCCGGCGGGGCGAACGACGCCGACGGCAACCCCGGCTTCGCCGCCGCCCGGTTCCTGCCCGACGGCCGGCTGGACCCGACCTTCGGCACCGGCGGCTGGGTGGTGGTGCGGATGCCCGGCGGCGACGCCGCCGGCTCCGCCCTCGCCGTGCGGCGGGACGGCCGGATCGTGATCGGTGGCACGGCGAACATCGGGGGCGCGACCTTCTTCGCGCTGGCCGGGCTGAGCCGCGACGGGGAGGTCGACAGGGGCTTCGGCGTCGTGGGCAGGGTGGTCGAGCGCTTCCCGGGCGCGGGTCTCAACGGCATCAACGACCTGGCTCTCGACAGGAGAGGGCGGATCGTCGCCGCCGGCGTCACCGGAAACGTCCAGGCCTCGGCGTCGTTCGGGTTGATGCGCTTCCGCCGGAACGGATCACTCGACCGGACCTTCGGCGGCGGCACCGGCAAGGTGCGGACCGAGTTCGAGGGATTCGCCGCCGCAACCGGCGTGCTGCTGCGTCCGAACGGCGGCATCGTGGCGGTCGGGCAAGCCTTTCCGAACGTCGCCCTGGTCGGTTACCTGCCGAACGGCGAGCTGGACGAGAACTTCGGCGACAACGGCCGGACCGTCACCGCCGTCGGGCAGGTTTCCGCCGCATCGTCCGCCGCCCTCCAGTTCGGCAGGCGGATCGTGGTCGCCGGGGTGACCGGCAACGAGACGCTCAGCGACGCGGCCTTCCTGGTGGCCCGGTACGGCCTGCGCAAGGGGCACCTGCCGGACTGCTGCGAGCGCGTCCCGTCGGTCAACGGCCTGGGCTGACTGCCGGACGACCGGTCCGGGTGGTGGAGGTGAACCCATCCGGACCGGTCGACCCGGCTCACCCGCGCCGGATGCCCAGCGTGCTCTGCGCCGGCAGCATCCCCGACGCGACCACTGCCCGGGTCACCGGCGCGACCAGCTGGGCCAGGCGTGCGGCCGCCGGACCGAGCGCCCGCCACGGGGCAGCGGCCAGTTCGTCCGTACGCCGTTCCACCTCGTCGCGCAGCCGGTGGCCCGCCTCGGTGGCCACGCCGTCGGCGTCCACCAGTCCCCGGGCGGCGAGCCGCTCGCGGGCGGCGGCCCACTCCTCGTCGGTCCAGCGACGGCTGGCGAAGACCTCGACCGGAGCGGCACCGACGGCGGCGAAGGAGACCAGCGCCTCGGTCGGGTCGAGCCCGGCGGCAATCAGCGCTGCCACGTGCCCGTCACCGCGGTGCTCCCGCAGCACCGTGGCGGCCTGCCAGAGCGCCAGGTGCGGCGCGTCCGGCCAGGGCAGCTCGGCGTTGGCGGTGGCCAGCGGGCGGCCGGCCACGTCGGCGGCCTCGGCGGCCC
>JBARAE010000598.1:0-3124 GCA_049791715.1 Micromonospora sp. | reverse complement strand
ATAGCCCACCTGCGCGATGGCCGCCAACAGGGCAAAGTGGGTCGGGAAATAGCGACGCGGCGCCCCATGAGAGACCCCAGCCCGGCGGGCGATCTCGCGCAACGTGAGGGCCTGGGTACCCTCCCGCGCCAGCAGGTCAACACCAACCTCAACCAAGCGAGCGCGAAGGCTGCTGTCCGACTCCGGCATAGACAATGTCTACCACCCTCCTGTAGACACTGTCTATGCCCCACGTCCGTTCAGGGGGCACTACCGAGCGCCTCCCACGACCAACCATGGCGGAAGGGGACAGTTAGATGCGACAACCCGGTGAGACGCGGAATCAGGGCCCGTTGTGCAGCGACTTCGACCGTGCCACCTCGGTCACTCCACGCCGTGAAGAGCCGGCGACACCATCGAAGTCTGCTCCGCCGGCAGCGAGCCCGCCGACCAGATCAACCCGGTCGCCGTCGAAGCCATGCGCGAGGTCGGCATCGACATCACCGATCAGACCCCGGCCAAGCTCACTTGGGACGCGGCCCAGGCCAGCGACGTCATCGTCACCATGGGCTGCGGCGACGCCTGCCCCGTCTTCCCCGGCAAACGCTACGAAGACTGGAAACTCACCGACCCAGCCGGACAGCCCCTCGACGTCGTCCGCCAAGTTCGCGACGACATCAAGACCCGTATAGCTGCATTGCTGGCTGACCTGCATCCTGAGGGCTGAGGGCCGTGCGGCTCGGGAGGGCAGGGGACCTGAACCCTGAACCCCTCCGGCGGTCTGTGGATCATCTCAGATCGGGCGGATCGGTGTCCTGTCCTCGGTGGGACCTTGCGTTGACTTACAGCGGTTGACAGCCCTTGTCGGTGTCAGTTGTGCCCTGGTTGTGCCCGATGATCTTCGAGAATCATCTCTACCTCGCCCGGAGCATGCGATGACGAGAGTCCATCGTTGGTAGAGAGAGCCTGGACGATGTCGGCAGTGCGGGTGTCGGCCTGTGTCAACTCTTCGCGGTCGGCCTCGGGAGACGGTTGGCCAGGAAGAACCCGACCCGGTCAGCCAGGTCTTCGATGTCCGTTGCAAGCTTCGTGATGCTCTCTAGGGTCACGACCTGGCCGCGGAGGCCCGTCTTCCACCGTCGTGATCGAAGGGCCATATGCCGGTCGATAAGCACCTCGTCGTCGAGAAGCTTGTAAACCTCGTCCTTGTGGGGGAGCCAAATCCCATGAACGACGAGGTCTCTCGTCTCATGCAACTCGCGGGCCTCGTCCAAAAGACAAAAGAGTTCGCTCCTTAGCTCAGGCTCAAGGACCTCCGAGCCAAGAGATCTTGCTGCCTGGCTGAGGTAGGAGTACGGCTGCCCCGCAACCAAGAGGTGCCCGTTCCGGGAGTCGAGAAGTCGGTTTACGACTCCGGCCAGCATGTCGTCGAGGTAAGCCGTGCCGACCACGACACGACCGACCGCGCAGTAGGTTTCTTCGCTAAGTGTGTACATGCCGCCCTCCGGTCAGAGCCAACCCCCGGCAGGTTCGCACGGAGATTGCCTCGGGGGCAAAGAGCTTTTCGCCGGGCGGCGATCTCCTCGTCGGCAGCCGTCGGCCTCCAGCCTCAGCGGGGGGGCAGGTCCGGTGCTCCGCACTGACGAGCTTCCATGACGGGACCGGACGGGGCGACTCCACGCCCCTCCCGGTCCCGCATCGGCCAGAGGTACTACAACAAGGTCGGTACGTCAGGGTCGATATCGCCTTCGGGCAGGCTATTGCTATAGAGGGGTCTCCGGTCCGATGGGCTATGCTACGAGCAGATCGCCGACGACCTCGCCGAACGCATCGCATCCGGCGAGTTCCCGCCGGGCTCCAAGCTGCCCAGCCGACGAGAATTGATCGAGCACTACGGCGTCACGGAGCCGGTGATCGACCGCGCCATGCAGGTGCTACGGATCAAGGGGATGACCGAGACCCTGCCCGGCGTGGGCGTGTTCGTCGCGGAGTAGCCACAGCTGCTCGCCGTTGCGGCTGCCAGACCTTCTCGGTGTGAACGCGGTCATGGTGCGTGGTTGAACAACATCCGCTGCCGTGTTGCGGCCCTGAGTACCTTCACGGCGCCGCCTGTCGACGTGTTACGCCAGCTGCTGCTGGCGGTCTCGCTGCCTGCCGCCAACTACTCAGAGCACAGGCCAGACGCCGGGCAGGCCGCGGCCGGGTAACCGGCTGTCACCCATCTATGTCGGATCACGACACGTCGGCGGCGTCACCCGCGCTCTACCGACCATGCGACGGAGCTTGCGATGACGGCGACGGCGATGGCGACGGGCCCTCCGTCGAGTTGCTGGATGCGGCCGCCCATGCGGAACCAACCATCCACGCTAAGGCGACGGCAAGAATCACGATAGCCCCCCGCACAGCCGCCCAGAACGCCTTCAACAGCTGTGGCACGAGCGCCTTCGCCTTCTTGTAGTCCGACCAGGCCCGGTGAGCGACCTGATAGGCACGCCCGGCCAGAAACCCGATCCCAACACTGATGATGACTAGAACGGACGCGCTCGTGCTCATTACTCACGTTTGCATGATGCATTGCCGATGGTCACTGGGCCGAAACAGCAGCAGCGGTGACGGGTTGCCGACACCTGCGCGTAGACGACAGCACCCGGCCCTCAGCGCGCCGGCCAGCGCGCTCGTCGACCAGTCCCCACCATGACCCCCCACCGCGCCCAGGGCGTCACCATCTACGACTGCACATGGACTACCACTGACCTACCCGTCACCGCCACCGACCTCATGCGACACACCCAGATCAGCAGCGACGGTTCCGACCAGACCCAGCCAGCATCGACCTGGCCCTCAGCCAGGCCGCGCGACTCGCACGACCTCTACCCCGTCGATCCGCTCCGCATCGGCCGCTGACCTGCTCATTACGAGTCGGTCCCCAGGCGCTGGTCCGCCGCCTGGTCCTCCTCCTCGACTTGCCGCCTGGGTCCGGGGTTGTCCGTTGCTGCTCGCCGGTTTGGCTGCTCGCTTGGCTGCTCGGCCGGCAGGACGGGTGCGAGCCATCTTCAAGGGAACCTCGCAACTCGCCACCGGTCTGGCTACGCTACGGCGCTATGGGCGAGTTCTTCGACGCCGTCGAGCGAGCACAGCTCAGCGA
>JBARAE010000597.1:0-1857 GCA_049791715.1 Micromonospora sp. | reverse complement strand
GGGCTCGCCTACCGGTGAGCCCGACCCGGGGCCGTTCCGCGAGGGGGTGTACAACGAACCCCTCGCACGTTGTCACCATGTCGTGTCGGCATCCGACGCGCCCCCTGTCTGGAGGACCACCCCATGGGCCGTTATCTCTTGAGACGGCTGCTGCAACTCGTCCCGGTGTTCATCGGGACGACGTTCCTGATCTACTGGCTCGTCTGGTCGGTGCCGGGCGACCCCTTCGCCGGCAAGTGCGGCGACCGCGGTTGTCCCCCGAACTTCGTCGCCCAGATGACCGAGAAGTATCAGCTCGACCAGTCGATCTGGGTGCAGTACGCCAGCTACATGAAGAACCTTTTCCAGGGTGACTTCGGGATCACTTTCAGTGGTCGTCCGATCAACGACATCATTGCGACGTCGTACCCCAACACCCTGAAGCTGGCGGTGGTCGCCCTGGCCATCGAGGGCATCATCGGCCTCGGGGCCGGCGTGCTGACCGGTCTCCGGCGCAACGGCTTCCTGGACAACCTGGTCCTGGTCTCCACCCTCTTCCTGATCGCGCTGCCGGTCTTCGTCATCGGCTTCGTGCTCCAGTGGCTGTTCGGCGTCAAGTGGGGCATCGTCAACCCGACGGTCTCCAACGAGATGCGCTTCTCCGAGCTGCTCCTTCCGGGCTTCGTGCTCGGCAGCGCCTCGATGGCGTACATCGCCCGGGTGGCGCGGACCAGCATCGCGGAGAACCGCCGCGCCGACTACGTCCGCACCGCCATCGCCAAGGGCCTGCCCATGCGCCGGGTGGTGGGTGTGCACCTGCTGCGCAACTCGCTGATCCCGGTCGTCACCCTGCTCGGCACCGACCTCGGCGCCCTGATGGGGGGCGCCATCGTCACCGAGGGCATCTTCGGCATCAACGGCATCGGCCGCCAGGTCCTCCGGGCCATCGTCACGAAGGAGAGCGCTACCGTTGTCTCCATCGTGGTTGTCCTGGTGCTCGTCTATCTCCTGATGAACCTGCTGGTGGACCTGCTCTACGCCGCCCTGGACCCGAGGATCCGCTATGAGTGACCCGAGTGCCGCTTCCCTTGTCAGCACCCCCCGTCCCGAGCAGCCGACCGAGATCGGCGCTCCGACCAACGCCGGCCTGCCGGAGAACGCCCGCAAGGAGAAGCCGCGTGGCCTCCTCGGCGACGCGTGGCGGGACCTGCGCCGCAAGCCGCTGTTCTGGATCTCCGCGGCGTTCATCCTGATCTTCGTGCTGATGGCGGCGTTTCCGTCGCTGTTCACGTCCGGTGACGCGGTGAACGGCTCGCTGTCGCGCAGCCGCGTCGAGCCGTCGGCGCACGCCTGGTTCGGCTACGACGTGCAGGGCCGGGACGTCTACGCCCGGACGATCTACGGCGCCCGCGCCTCGATCGTGGTGGCCCTGCTCTCGGTCATCGGCACGCTGCTGATCGGTGGCGCGATGGGCATCATCGCCGGCTACAAGGGCGGCTGGGTCGACGGCCTGCTGTCCCGGATCGCCGACATCTTCTTCGGCCTGCCCTTCGTGCTCGGCGCGATCGTCATCCTGACCACCTTCAACGGCTCCGGCAGCAGCAACAACGAGTGGCAGATCATGGCTCTGGTGATCATGTCGCTGGTCGTGCTGAGCTGGCCGGTCGTGATGCGGCTGATGCGCTCGTCGGTGCTCGCCACCAAGGAGGCCGACTACATCGTCGCCGCCCGGGCGCTGGGGGCCAGCAACAGCCGGATCATCCTCAAGCACCTGCTGCCGAACTGCCTGGCGCCGCTGCTGGTGTACGGCACGATCATGGTCGGTTCGTTCATCGGCGCGGAGGCCACCCTGTCCTTCCTGGGCATCGGGCTGAAGAC
>JBARAE010000596.1:0-8634 GCA_049791715.1 Micromonospora sp. | reverse complement strand
GTCGATGTGTGCACGGCTGCTACGGGGTGCCCTCATCGGGAGCCACCGGGGTGGTGAGCTCCCGTGATCTGGCACGAAGACTGGTGTCCGAGGGGTGACCCACCGCCGATGACGATCGCCAAGACCTCGAAGCTCACACAAGTCTAGGTGCTCCGGTGACCTCTTCGAGTCCGCCGAAGAGGTCACCGAGCGGGCAGCCCCTAGTCGGGACGGTGACCTAATATCGATCTTCAGCTTTGGATTATGCGGTTGTGGACTGCGCTAAACCGGTCTAGTCTGCTCAGACAAACCGGTTTAGCGGTTCACGTAACACTCTGGTTTTCGCATCGTCGCCGAGGAGGCGCGGGTGACACGGCCAGGTCGACCGACTATCCGCGATGTCGCCCGCGCAGCCGGCGTGTCGAAGGGCGCGGTGTCGTTCGCGCTCAACGGTCGGCCGGGCGTGGCCGAGGAGACCCGGCAGCGCATCCTCGAGGCCGCCCGGGCGCTCGGTTGGACGCCCAGCCACCGAGCCCGCGCCCTCTCCGCCTCCCGCGCGTTCGCGGTCGGCCTGGTGATCGCCCGTCCCCCCGAGTTGCTGGGTGCCGACCCGTTCTTTCCCACCTTCATCGCTGGCGTTGAGCGGACCCTGTCCGACCGGGGACAGGCCCTGGTCCTGCAGATGGTGCCGGAATCGGAGGAGGAAGCCAGCTATCGTCGCCTCGCCGCGGACGGACGAGTGGATGGGGTCTTTCTCCTCGACCTGCGGATAAACGACGGACGGATCGCCCTCCTCCAAGAGCTACAGATGCCGGCCGTCACGATCGCACGACCGGACGTGCCCAGCGACTACCCCGCTCTACTGGTGGACGACCGCCCGGGAATCGCCGCCACGGTGAACCATCTGGTCGAGCTCGGGCACCGTCGCATCGCTCACGTTGCCGGACCCCGCCACTTCCTGCACGGAACCGTCCGCCGGCTCGCCTGGGAGCGCGCGCTCACGGATGCAGGTCTGCCCACCGACATGGTGGTGGAGGCCGACTTCTCGGCGGCCGGTGGAGCCCAGGCCACGCGCGCGCTGCTCGACCAGCTCGACCGGCCGACCGCAGTCGTTTACGCCAACGATCTGATGGCCATCGCCGGTCTGTCCGTCGCGCTGGAATACGGCATCGATGTGCCCGGCGAACTGTCGGTCACCGGGTTCGACAACACCGAACTGGCGGGGTACGTCACTCCGCCGCTCACGACCGTCCGCACCGACCCGTTCGGCTGGGGCAGAGCGGCCGCAGACGCCCTCCTCAACCTGATCGACGGCGGGCCCGGAGCCGACATCCCGGCGCCTCCCGCGCAGCTCGTCGTACGCGGCTCCACAGCGCCCCCACCCCAACCCGCAAGGCGACGCCGCCAGACCGGCGCGCGACCGTCACACCCGCCCGGATTGGAGAAGATATGAGACGCACCGTCCCCGCAGTCGTCCTGACCCTCGCCCTCGCCGTCACCGCTGGTTGCGGCGACGGGGGCGGCGGTAACGCAGACAAGGCCAACGCCGCCAAGGGCCCGATCACCATCTGGCTCTCCAACAACAAGGAGGAGCTGGCCTGGGGCAACGCCATGGTCGAGGCGTGGAACGCGCAGCACGCCGACCAGAAGGTCACCGCGCAGGAGCTCCCGGCCGGAAAGACGTCGGAGGAGGTCATCGGAGCCGCAATCACCGCCGGCAACGCACCGTGTCTGATCTTCAACACGGCCCCTGCGGCCGTACCCCAGTTTCAGAAGCAGGGTGGCCTGGTCGCGCTGGACTCCTTCGACGGCGCCACTCAATACATCGCGGATCGCACCGGCGACACGGCCAACCAGTACAAGTCCCCGGACGGCAAGTTCTACCAGCTGCCCTGGAAGTCGAACCCCGTCATGATCTTCTACAACAAGCAGATCTTCGCGAAGGCCGGCCTCGATGCGGAGAAGCCGGCGCTGTCCACGTACGACGAGTTCCTCGCGGCCGCTCGCAAGATCAAGTCTTCGAAGGCCGCCCAGGCCACCATCTGGCCCTCACCGGCCAGCGAGTTCTTCCAGCCCTGGTTCGACTTCTATCCACTCTTCGCCGCCGAGACGGACGGCAAGCAACTGGTCCAGGACGGCAAGGCCCAGTTCAACTCGCTGGAGGGCCAGAAGGTCGCGGAGTTCTGGAAGACGCTGTACGACGAGGGTCTGGCGCCGAAGGAGGCGTACAACGGCGACGCGTTCGGCGAAGCCAAGTCCGCCATGGCGATCGTCGGTCCGTGGGCGATCGCCGTCTACGGCAGCAAGGTCAAGTGGGGTGCCGTGCCGGTACCGACCTCGTCCGGAAAGTCGGCCGACCAGATCAAGACCTTCAGCGATGCGAAGAACGTCGCCATGTACTCGGCCTGCAAGAACCGAGCTACCGCCTGGGAGGTGCTGAAGTTCGCCACGAGCAAGGAGCAGGACGGCGAGCTGCTGAACAAGACCGGCCAGATGCCGCTGCGCAAGGACCTGCCGACCGCCTACCCGGACTACTTCTCGAGGAACCCTGCCTACCAACAGTTTGCCGAGCAGGCTGCCCGCACGGTCGAGGTGCCGAACGTGCCGAATTCCGTGGCTGTCTGGCAGGCGTTCCGCGACGCGTACTCGGAGTCGGTGATCTTCGGTAAGAAGCCGGTGCCCGACGCCTTCTCCGCCGCAGCGCAGAAGATCGACCAGCTCGCGACCGGTTCCTGATGTCCACCGCCCACGCCGGCGCCGCCACTCCCGCCGGGCCCGCGGCCCGTACCGGCGGCACCTCCCCCGCCGTGGGCGGCCCGCTCCGTGTCTCGCGGAACCGGGTGGCGGCCGTGCTCGGCCGTCACCCGGTGGGCATGGTCCTGGCCGCGCCGTACGCCGTGTACATCGCCGTGGTGTTCGCCTACCCGCTCGGCTTCGCGGTCTGGATGAGCTTCCACGACTACTTCTTCGCCGCGCCCGGCGCCGTGGTCGACCGTCCGTTCGTCGGGCTGGCCAACTACCGTGCCGTGCTGGCCGACCCGGCCGTTCGTCAGTCGTTCGGCAACATCCTGATCTTCCTGGTCATCAACGTGCCGCTCACGGCCGCGCTGGCTCTGCTGCTGGCGGTCGCGCTGAACCGGGTCGTCCACGCCCGGGCGTTTCTCCGGGTCGCCTTCTACGTCCCGTACGTGACCGCCAGCGTCGCCGTCGTCGGTGTGTGGCTCTTCCTGTTCAACTCCAACGGACTGGTCAACACCCTGCTCGGCCCGTTGGCGCCCGAGCCGTCCTGGCTGGTCAACGAGAGCCTTGCCATGCCGGTCATCGCGGTCTTCGTGGTGTGGAAGCAGCTCGGCTTCTTCATCCTGCTCTACCTCGCCGCGCTGCAGAACGTGCCGAAGGAGCTGTACGAGTCGGCGGCGGTCGATGGCGCGTCACGGTGGCACCAGTTCCGGTCGGTGACCCTGCCGGCGGTCCGCCCGGCGACCGCGCTCGTGGTCATCCTGGCGACCATCACCGGCGCCAACCTGTTCACCGAGCCCTATCTGCTCACCGGAGGCGGCGGGCCGAACGGGGCGTCGGCCTCCCCGGTCCTGGTGATGTATCAGCGTGGCATCCAACAGGGCGAGCCGGACGTCGCCGCGGCCATCGGCGTGCTCCTCGTGATCGGCGTGCTGATCATCTCGGCCGTCAATCGCCGACTGATCGAGAGGGACTGACGTGGCATCAACGACCGCCACGCGGAGCGCTGGCACGCGATGGCGCGGACTGCTCCGTTACACCGTCCTGTTCGCCGGCGCTCTGATGTTCCTGTTCCCCTTCTACTACATGCTGATCGGCTCGCTGCAGTCCGAACCCGACACCTCGGCGGGCGGCGCCATCCCCACATCCGGGTTCACCCTGGGCAACTACCGGGATATCAATTCCCGGGTCGATCTGGTGCGCTCGTTGGTCAACTCCGGCATCTTCACCGGCGGGGTCATCCTCGGCACCGTGGTCTTCGGCGTGCTCGCCGGCTACGCACTGGCCCGTCTGCATTTCCGCGGCCGGGGCACCTTGTTCGCCCTGGTCCTGTTGGTCCAGGTGATCCCGTTCCAACTGCTGCTCATTCCGCTCTACGTGCTGATCGTGCGCGGCTACGGGCTGGCCGACTCCTATCTCGGCATGATCCTTCCGTTCGCGATCAACACCACCGCCGTCTTCGTCTTCCGGCAGTTCTTCCTGCAACTACCCGACGACCTGTTCGCCGCCGCGCGCATCGACGGCGCCGGAGAACTCCGGGTCCTCTGGTCGGTCGCTCTCCCCCTGGTACGACCGGCGCTGCTGACGGCGGTCCTGCTCACCTTCATCGGGCCCTGGAACGAATTCCTCTGGCCGTTCCTGATAACCAAGGAGGCGCACATGCAGCCACTGGCGGTCTCCCTGGCCAACTACATCAGCAACGTGGCGTCCCGGGCCGCCAACCCGTACGGCGCCATCCTGGCGGGCGCCTGCGTCCTGGCCGCGCCCGCGGTCGGACTCTTCGTGGCCTTCCAGCGGCACTTCGTCTCCACCGACATCGGCTCCGGCGTGAAGGGCTGACATGCCACACCTCTCGACCACTGTCCCGTACACCCTGGTCCGGCTGGGCGTGGTAATGACGCCCGATCCCGAAGAGCCGCTCGAAGCCGCGGGGGTACTCAACCCGGCGAGCGGGCGTACTCCCGACGGTCGGCTGCATCTGCTGCCCCGGCTGGTCGCCACCGGAAACGTGTCCCGGGTCGGACTGGCCGAGGTCGAGTTGCGCGACGGCATACCGGTCGGGGTCCGCCGGCAGGGTGTCGTCCTGGCACCGGACGAGGGCTGGGAACGAGGCTTGCACAACGCCGGGGTGGAGGACCCGCGCACGACCTGGGTGCCCAGTCTGGGCAGGCATCTGATGACGTACGTCGCGTACGGCCCCCTCGGTCCCCGCCTGGCCCTGGCCGCCTCCACCGATCTGCGCTCGTGGCGGCGGCTGGGGCCGGTGCAGTTCGCCTACCAACCCGACCTGGACACGGACCTCAACCTGTTTCCCAACAAGGATGCCGTCTTTTTTCCGGAACCTGTGCCAGGGCCGGGCGGCCGGCCCTGCTACGCCCTGCTCCACCGGCCCATGTGGGACCTGGGCTGGTTCCGTCCGGGCGAGGGGGTGCATCTGCCGGCCGGAATCACCGATGAGCGGCCCGGTATCTGGATCTCCTACATTCCGGTCGACGAGGTGCACGCCGACCTCACGGCGCTGGCTCGCCCCCGCGGTCATCGGTGCGTCGCACTGCCGCAGTTCCCCTTTGAAGCGCTGAAGATCGGGGCCGGTCCGCCACCGCTGCGGGTCCCCGAAGGTTGGTTGCTCATCCACCACGGAGTGACCGGACACGTCCCGCGGGGCTTCGACCCCACAGCGCAACGCGTCGAGTACGGCGCCGGGGCGATGCTGCTCGACCCGGCCGACCCGGGTCGGGTGCTGGCCCGCACCGCCGAGCCGATCCTCGTGCCGGAGACCGAAGCCGAACGCACCGGCACGGTGCCCAATGTCGTCTTTCCCACCGCGATCGAGCAGGTCGACGGAGTCCATTTCGTCTTCTACGGAATGGCCGACACGACGATCGGCGTCGCCCGGCTGGAGCGCCGCCGATGAGCGGCCTCGACCGGACGGGGCACCTGCCGTGACCGGGCCTACAGTTCTGCGCATCGGGGTCGTCGGCGCGGGCCGGTTCGCCGCGTTCGTCACCGGCGCCGTGCATGACCTGCCCGACATTCGATTCACCGCCGTCACCGACCCGGACGCTCAGCGGGCCACCCAGCTGGCCACCGCGCTGACGGCCCGGCCTCTGACCGACTGGCGGGACCTGATCGCCTCCGACGACGTGGACGCCGTGGTCGTCGCCAGCCCGCCGGCGACCCACGCGCAGCTCACCCTCGCCGCGCTGCGCGCCGGGCGACACGTGTTCTGCGAGAAGCCCCTGGCCACCGAAGAGACCGATGCCGCCGAGGTAGGGGCCGCGGTCACCGCGAGTGGGCGCACTCTCGTCGTCGACCACGTGCTGCGCTACAACCCGATCCTCCGTGCGCTGGAACGGCTGCGCGGCCACCTGCTCGGCCCGGTGCGGCGGCTGGCTTTCGAGAACGACGCCAGCGACGAGGACCTCGGCCCTGACCACTGGTTCTGGGACGAGGAGGTCAGCGGTGGCATCTTCGTCGAGCACGGCGTGCACTTCTTCGACGCGGCCAACGCGCTGATCGGTGCCCCGCCCGAGGCTGTCCAGGGCATGGTCGGCCGACGCCCAGGCACAGACCTGGTTGACCTCGCTGTGGCCACCACGCGCCACCCCGACGGCACCTTGGCAACCTTCGCCCACGGCTTCAGCCATGCCCACCGCTGCGAGCGCCAGCTCATGCGAATCGACTTCGGCGTCGCCGAGGCGCGAATCAGCGGATGGATTCCGGTGCACGCCGCGCTCGACCTGTGGACCGACGACATCGGCGCGGCGCTGGTCCAGGACCTGCCGGCGCGGGCTGGGGAACTGCTCGCCGTCGACGGTTACCGGCTCGCCTCCCGGGCCACCATCGAGGTGACCGTGCAACGCAATGCCGGGCCGGAGGCGACCCGGGAACGGGGCCACGAGCACCGGCTGCCGCACCACTGCCGGGTCACCATCGACCTCGGGGGCGAAGCCGCCAAACAGTATGTCTACGCCGAGAGCGTGCGGGCCGCGATGGTTGACTTCGTCCGCTGCATCCGAACTGGAGAACGGCCCGCGGCCGGCGTCGCCGAGGGATCCGGGGCAGTCGCGGTCGCGGTCGCCGCTCGCCGCTCCGCCCGTGAGGACCGCACCATCCGCATCGGGGGCCAGACAACGGGGGCGACCGCCTCCGCCGTACCGGGCCTCATCCAGCCCACCAACCGTCTTGACCGAGGGGTCCGCCATGAAACGTCGCTCGCTGCTCCTGGGGAGCCTCGCCCTGACCACTCCCCTGCTGACGTCGGCACCGGCTGAGGCTGCCGTCCGCGCCGCGCAACCCGTCGCCACCGGATACGCCCCGGCGGAACCGCTGACCAATCTGGCTCACTTGGACTTCCTCCGCGACCGGGTCAGCCCGCCCACGCAGGAAGGACACACCACCTACCGGATCGCCGAATCTCCCGAGATCGGGGTGCTGTGGACCTACGCCGAGCCGAATCCGGACGGGACCTTCCGCCGGGTGGGCGGTGGCCGGTACGACGCTGCCACCAACACGTGGGGCCAGGGCGCCTACAACGCCGACGACATTTCCCGCGCCGCCGTGGTGTATCTGCGGCACTGGCGGCAGACCGGCGCCGCCACCAGCCGCGACTCCTCCTACGCACTGCTGCGCGGGCTGACGTACCTGCAGACGGCGACCGGGCCGAACGCCGGCAACGTCGTGCTCTGGATGCAGCCGGACGGGACGCTCAACCCCAATGCGGAGCCGAAGGAGCTGCCCGACCCCTCCGACAGCGGCCCCTCGTACTGGCTGGCGCGCACCGTCTGGGCCTTGGGCGAGGGGTACGCCGCCTGGCGCGCGGCGGACCCGGAGTTCGGGTCGTTCCTGCGGCAACGGCTCGACCTCGCCATCGCGGCGTTGGAGCGCCAAGTGCTCGTCCGGTACGGCACCTGGCAGATCATCGACGGCGAGCGCACACCGGCCTGGCTCATCGTGGACGGTGCCGACGCCACCGCAGAGGCCGTCCTGGGATTGGCCGCGTACGTGGAAGCGGGCGGCACCGCAGCCGCACGGCGCGCCTTGAGTCAGTTCGCCGAGGGCATCGCCGCGCTCTCCGACGGCGACGCCCGCGAGTGGCCGTTCGGCGGGGTACGCCCGTGGGCGCTGTCCCTCTCGATCTGGCACGGCTGGGGGTCGCAGATGCCCAACGCGCTGGCGCGAGCGGGCCAGGTCCTCGATGACCGTCGACTGATCCGACCGGCGGTCACCGACTCGGCCGTGTTCACGCCGTGGCTGCTCACCTCCGGTGGCCCGGACAACGGGCGGCTGCCCACCCGGGTGGACCGCTCGCAGATCGCCTACGGGGTGGACTCGCGGGTGCAGTCGCTGCTCGCCGTTGCCGACGCCACCGGGCGCGCCGGGTTCCGCCACCTTGCCGGGATCACCGCCGCCTGGTATTTCGGCGCCAACGCGGCCGGCGCAGCCGCGTACGACCCGGCCACCGGACGCACCGTCGACGGCATCGCCGGCGACGGAACAGTCAACCGCAACTCCGGCGCGGAATCGACCATCCACGGCCTGCTCAGCATGCTGGCCCTGGACGCCCGACCCGACGTGGCCGCGCTGGCCCGGCAGGGCCACGTCGTCGAGCGGATCGGCACGACGACGGTGGAGGCCGAGCAGGCCGTGCTCACCGGCGGGGCAACCGTGGTCACCCCGGACTCGGCGTGGACCGGAGAATCGTTCTTCAGCGGCGGCAGCTACCTCCTGATGCCCGCCGGCGCTGACGCCCGATGGCAGGTACCGGCGGCGGCCCAGCCTCAGCTGGTGCTTCCGGTCGTCGATTTGCGGCCCGGCAGCCCGGCCGTCACCCGATGGTCGGCCGTGACGCGCGGCGCCCGTCAAGCCCTAGGCAAGGTCCGGCATGGACGGATCGGTGTCCAGGGCGCCTCACCG
>JBARAE010000595.1:0-11936 GCA_049791715.1 Micromonospora sp. | reverse complement strand
CCGTCGACGGCCACCCGCAGCCGGCCGGGGACGTCGGCGTCGACGAGCCGGTCGGCCAGCTCGGTGACGAGTCGCTCGGGCGTGATCGGACGGACGCGCATCCGACCATCGTGCCCGGCGGGCCCGGGCGGCGACCACGCCGCCCGGTCGGCTCACCCGGCCCGGTCGATGGTGACCCGGGCGTCGTCGGCGAGCCGGTAGCCCACCCCGTAGACGGTGGTGACCAGGGGAACGTCCACGCCCACCTTGCCGCGCAGCCGCCGGACGTGCACGTCCACCGTCCGGACGCCGGCGTGCTCGTAGCCCCAGACGGCGTTGAGCAGCTGCAGGCGGGTGAAGACCCGGCGGGGGTGGGCGACCAGATGCAGCAGCAGGTCGAACTCCAGCCGGGTGAGCGGCAGCGGCTCGCCGTCCCGCAGCACCGAGCGGGACGCGGCGAGGATGTGCAGGGTCGGGATGGTCGGGGCGAGCGGCCGGGCCGGTGACCGGCCGGCCGGCACCGGGTCGGCTCGGCGCTCCACCGGGCCGGCGCCGCTGGAGATCACTCCCTCGCCGCGTTCCAGCAGCTCCCGGGCCGCTTCCAGCAGCCGGCGGGCCGGCGACGTCAGCGTCTCCTCGGACGCGAGCGGGATGGACAGGGTCACCGTGAGCACGGGTGCGGCGGCTGTGTTGGTGGGGCGGCGCTGGCCGCCGGGGGGACGACCGGGCACCGCGGGCTGGGACGTATGCCATCCGGCGCGCGACGAGGCGGGGCTGACCGACATGGTCCTCCTTGGGCTGGTCCGGGTATCTCCCCACGGCCCGGGACGCCGCTTCATCGATGCTTCCCGGCGCCTCTCCGAGGGTCAAGGGGCGGCTGCGTTGCATGAATGTGACAATTGACGAACACATCGGAGCCGAACGCTCGCTCTGCGTACGAGGCCTGATGATTACAGCAGAGCCGCCGAGATGCCCGATACGGGGGGTACCCGCCCGGTTCACAGTGGCCGGTGGTTCAGTGGTCCGGGTCCACCATCACAGGTGCGCCGTCCGCGAGCCGGTAGCCCACGCCGTGGACCGTGGTCAGCAATGGGATGCCGGGGCGCTGGGACGGTTGGCGCGGCCCTCACCACGGTCAGCGGAGAACCGGTGGCTCCACCCTGTACCCCGGCACCGACGGCCAGCGCACCGTCAGCACCACCGACTCCTGCTCGGCGTACCAGGAATGGTCGACGCCCCGGCCCCAGACCACGTAGTCGCCGGGCGTACCCAGCACCACCGTGCGGTCCGGCAGCTCCACCCGGAACCGGCCGCTGATCAGCACCAGCAGAGCCGTCCGCCGCTCCCCGGTGGCCCACCGTGAACGGGTCTCCCCCGCCGGGTGGACGCCCCACTTCACCTCGACCTCGGCGCTGTGCCGGACGTCCCCGGGCGGCTTGAAGTGCCCGAGCAGCCAACCGGCGTCGGTCGCGCCGTCCACGGCCGCGTTGCCGACGTACACCGAATCGTCCATCCGTCCTCCCGTGCCGGGCTGGGAAGCTATCAGGCGGGGCGGGCCGCGGTCCCACTAACCCGGACGGATGAGCGGACGCCGGCCGGGGCGGTATACAGAGTCGATGGAGGATCCCGTACCCGAGCAGATGCGCGCGGCGGCCGGCGCGCTGCTGGCAGCGCTGGACGAGCCGGCCCGGCAGCAGGCCGGTCACCCGTTCGACGACGACGCGGCCCGGCGCTGGCTGGAGTACCGGCCCCGGCCGCGACCCGGCGCCTGCCTCGCCGAGTTGGATGGCGCCGCCCGCAAGGCCGCGCACCGGCTCCTCGCCACCGCGCTCAGCCCGACCGCGTACGCCCAGGCGATGGCGATCATCGCTTTGGAGGAGGTGCTCGACCGGGCCGAGGGGTGGCGGCGCGGCCGGCACAGCGGGGACTACTGGGTCGCGATCTTCGGTGACCCGGCGCGCGACGACCGGTGGGCGTGGCGGATCGAGGGCCATCACCTCTCGGTGACCATGACCGTGGTCGACGACCAGGTCTCCCCCGCCCCGCTCTTCTTCGGCGCCAACCCGGCGACCGTCCGGTACGCCGGCCGGCCGGTCTCCCGACCGCTCGGACCCGAGGAGGACCTCGCCCACGAGCTGCTGGACGCTCTCGGACCGGCCGGGCGTGCCGCGGCGATCGTCGCCGACGAGGCGCCGGTCGACATCATCAGCGCCACCCGCCCGACCGCCCCGGGCCGGATCGAGCCGCTCGGTGTTCCCCGGGACCGGCTCACACCGACCGGCCGGGCGCTCCTCGACCAGCTCGTCGGGCTCTACCTGGACCGGCTCCCGCCGGAGCTGGCCGCCCGCGAGGCGGGCCGGCTGGACGGCGGGGAGCTGCACTTCGCCTGGGCCGGCCCGACCCGGCGGGGGCAACGGCACTACTACCGGGTGCAGGGCGACGACCTGCTGATCGAGTACGACAACACCACCGAGGACGGCAACCACGCGCACACCGTGCTGCGCCGCCCGGCCAGCGACTTCGGTGCCGACGTCCTCGCCGCCCACCACGCCAGCGCCCACTGACCTCAGGGGCGTCGGGCCTCGATGAGGAAGCGCTGGGCGTGGGCGACGAAGGGACCCTCGGCCCGGATCCGGTCATGCAGCCGGCGCAGCGGCTCCCGGTAGCGGTCCACCGTGAACCCGGGCACGGTCCAGACCACCTTGCGCAGGAAGTACACCACCGCGGCGATGTCGTGGAAGACCGTACGCAGGGTGGCCCGGCGCAGGTCCACCACCTCCAGTCCGGCGGACCGGGCCGCGGCGACCGCCTGCTCGGGGTGGCGACTCGTCGGCGGCGGCAGCGGACCGAGGATCGCCTCGCTCAACTCCCGGACGGTGCCGGCGCCGATCTGCTGGGACAGGTAACTGCCGCCCCGGCGCAGCACCCGGGCGATCTCCTCCCACCAGGTGTCCACCGGATGTCGGCTGACCACCAGGTCGAAGGAGGCGTCCCGGAACGGCAGCGGCGGCGTCTCGGCGACCCGCACCACCGTGGCGCCGACCCGGCGCAGCGTGCGCCGGGCGACCTCGACGTTCGGCGGCCAGGCCTCGGTGGCGACCAGCAGCGGCGGCGGTGCGGGCACCTCGGCCAGCACCTCTCCCCCGCCGGTGTCGATGTCCAGGGCGGCGGAGACGGCGGCCATCCGGTCGGCGACCAGCCCGGCATAGCCCCAGGGCGGGCGTTCCTCGGTGGCCCGTCCGGCCAGCCAGGAGAAGTCCCAACCCTCGACCGCGACGCCGGCCCCCTCGGCGATCAGGTCCTCGAAGCTCCGGTCCTCGTCCACGCGGCGAGCCTGCCCGGGCAGGTCTGGACCGGCAACCGGATTTACCCGGCCGGCGGGCGGACGATCTCGACGGTCGAGCCGCTCACCCCGCGGAGCGCCTCGAAGCCGCTCGGCTCGGCGCGGCCACGGTCGAACTGGCGCATCAGCCGGGCTCCGAGCCACACGCCCACCGAGCCGACGGCCAGAGCGAGCACCTCGGTGGCCAGCTCGACGCCGGTCGCGCCGCGCTGCGGCGCGTGGGCCCGCATCAGGCAGGTGAGCAGGAACAGCGCCGCCATGGTGGCGTTCACCAGGTTGAACGTCACGGCGGTACGGCGGGTCCGGCCGGCCCGCACGTCCCACAGGTCGACCATCCCGGCGACCGCCGTGAGCCCGGCGGCGACCAGCGCGGCGACCGCCGTCCAGTAGCCGACCTCGCCGAGGAAGGCCGGGCCGCCCGCCACGTCGGCCAGGTCGAAGATCGCCGCGCTGACGAAGAGCCCGAACGGGAACGTCACCAGCATCGGTTGAATCGGGTGCCCCTGCACCCGCAGCCGGCTCTCCATTGGATCCTCCCCAGGTCGGAGCAGCTCAGTCCAGGGTGCTACCCGGGGTCCACCAGAGTGAAACGAACTCTGCTCAGCTCTCCCGGGGCCGGGAGACGGTGATCACCAGCCGCTCGGCGACCTCCCGCAGCGGTATGTCCAACGAGGAGGCCGCGCTGCGCAGCACCTCCAGGGCCTCCGGCGCCGGGCAGCCGCGCTGGGTCATGATCACTCCGATGGCCTGCCCGACGACGCCCTCCTCCAGCAGCGTGGCGTCCAGCTCACCGGCCTGGGCGGCCTGCCGGGCGCGGTCCCGGACGGCGGCCAGGAGCAGCCCGGCGTGCTCGGCGAGCAGCATCGCCGTGAGCTGGTGCCGGGTGCTCAGCGCGTCCGCCGACTCCGCGTAGAGGTTGATCGCACCGATCACCTGCTCGTCCACGTCGACCGGTGCGGAGATCACGCCGTGCACACCCAGGCCGCGGGCCCGGGTGGTCCACGCCGGCCAGCGGGACTCCTGGTCGAGATCCTCCGCGATGATCATCTCGCGGCGCTGGATGGCGCTCATCGCCGGCGACTCCGGTCCGTGCCGGAGATCGTCCAGCTGCGCCAGTACCGGGTCGGAGGCCGCCACGCCGGCAGGCTCCCCGGCCCGAAGGGCGGTGAAGCCGCACCAGGTCACCCCCGGTACGGCGTCCCGGGCGATCCGGACCAGCCGGCTCAGCGCCTCGTCGAAGTCGGTCACGGAGATCAGGCCGGCGGTCAGCTCCCGCAGCAGCGCGGCGGTCTCCAGCACTCCGAGGGTGTCGATCGTGTGCTCCCGCGTATTCAGGTTCACCGGGTCACGGCCCCCGCCGCCCCCGCGTACGAGCCCGCGGTGTCCCCGTTCGGCGCCATTGCCTCTTCCATCCGCTTGTCTCTCCCTGACTCGAAAGCCCCGGGCTACTACCCTCGCAAACCCGGATTGAAACCGCGCAAAGGGGTCCCTTCCGACGCGGTACGCGCCAGCAGGGACCCCTTCGGGTGGTTCAGCGAGAGGCGGAGCTGAGCCGCCGGCCGACCGAGGCGATCAGCCGGTCCAGCTCCGAGCCGAACGGGTTGTCGTGGACCAGGTACGTCCAGGTGGCGGTCGGCCGGACCAGCTTCGAGGCGTCCGGCTCCCAGTCCTCGCCGAACTCGGTCTCCTCGAAGGTGGCGATGGTGCGGGTCTCGATCTCGGGGACCAGGGCGTTGAACGCCGGGACCGCCGAGCGGTGGAACTCGTCCAGCGGGTCCAGCCGGCCCAGCGCCCGTAGGTGCACGCCCTCCCGGACCTCGGAGAGCTCGGCCAGGTGCTCCGCCCAGAGCCGGTCCAGGTGGTAGAGGGCGATCGACCGGGCCGCGGTGGCGAGCAGGTCCTCGTCCATCTCGCCGGCCTTCTCCGGCACCCGCTCCAGCAGCATCAGCGCCGCGATGTCGCTGGTCAGCAGCCGCTCCCGGCGCTCGGCGAGCGCCTTGCGCTGCTGCTCGATCACCACGCTGTACCGCCAGGTGTTGCGGTGGATCTCGTGGTTGACGCCCTCGGCGACCCGCTGGGCGTGTTCCACCGCGTAGTCCACCTGCGGGTCGGTCACCAGGCCGTCCGCGTTCATCCGGGGCGACGGCGGGACGGCGTCCGAGGCGTGCCGGACGACCAGATCGTCCTCCAGGCTGACGAGGAAGACCGAGCCACCCGGGTCGCCCTGCCGGCCCGCCCGACCGCGCAGCTGGTCGTCGACCCGGCGGCTGTCGTGCCGGCCGCTGCCGATCACGTAGAGCCCGCCCAGCTCGGCCACCCGCTCCTGGTCGGCCTGGTCGCTGCCGCCGAGGCGGATGTCGACGCCCCGGCCGGCCATCTGGGTGGAGACGGTCACCGCGCCGTACGCGCCGGCCTCGGCGATGATCGCCGCTTCCTCGTCGTCGTTCTTGGCGTTGAGCACGACGCACGGCACCCCGGCGGCGTTCAGCGCGTCGGCCAGCCCCTCGGACTCCTTCACGTCCAAGGTGCCGACCAGCACCGGACGGCCGCGGTCGTGGTTGCGCTTGATCTCGTCGACCAGCGCCTCCTCCTTCTCCGCCCGGGTGGCGTAGATCCGGTCCGGCTCGTCCTCGCGGATGCACGGGGTGTTCGGCGGGATCACCGCCACCTCGAGGCCGAAGAACTCCCGGAGCTGGTCGCCCACCAGCACGGCGGTCGCGGTCATCCCGCACACCGTCGGGTAGAGCGCGATGTACGCCTGCACGGCGATGGTGCCCAGCACCTCACCCTCGGCGGTCGCGTCCAGGCCCTCCTTGGCCTCGACCGCCGCCTGGAGCCCGTCGGGCCAGCGTCGGCGCTGGGCGACCCGGCCGCGCATCTCGTCGATCAGCTCGACGGAGCCGTCCCGGACGATGTAGTCGACGTCGCGGTGCAGCAGGGCGTGCGCGTGCAGCGCCACGTTGACCGCGGAGAGCTGCGCCACGTGCTCGGTGTCGTACAGGTCGATGCCGCCGAGCTTCGCCTCGACGGCGGCCAGGCCGGCAGCGGTGAAGGCGACGCTGCGGCCGTCCTCGGCGACGGTGTAGTGCCGGCCCCTGCGCAGCCCGCGGACCAGCGCCGCGGCGGCGTGCACCGGGTCCTGCTCGCCGGGGACGGCACCGGCCAGGACCATCGGTACCCGGGCCTCATCGATGAGGATCGAGTCGGCCTCGTCGACGATGGCCGTCTTCAGCGGCGGCTGGACCCGGTCGTCGAGGTCGGTGACGAGCTGGTCGCGCAGGTAGTCGAAGCCGGCCTCGCTGACCGAGACGTAGGTGACGTCGCAGGCGTAGGCGGCTCGCCGCTCCTGCGGGGTGGAGGCCTCGTTGACCCAGCCGACGGTGAGCCCGAGCAGGGTGTAGACCGGCTCCATCCACTCGGCGTCCCGGCGGGCCAGGTAGTCGTTGACGGTCAGCACGTGCACCGGGCCGTTACCCATCCGCACGTGCCCGTAGGCGGCGACGGTGGCGGTGAGGGTCTTGCCCTCACCGGTGGCCATCTCGGCCACCTTGCCGGAGAGCAGGGCCATCGCGCCGAGCAGCTGGACGTCGTACGGCCGCTGGTCGAGGCCGCGGCGGGCGGCCTCCCGGCCGATCGCGCAGATCTCCTCGTAGCCGGTGGCGGAGCCGGCGGCCTCGGTCAGCGCGGCGTCGTCGAGCGCCTTCAGCTCGTCCTCGCGTGCCTCGATGGCCGGCAGCAGCTTCTCCAGCGGGGCCAGGTCGACCGTCGTTCCCGGGCGCTGGAGGAACCGCCGGAACCTGCTCTTGAACCGTTGCGACACACCCATGAACGGCAACGGTACGCGAAACGGGGCCCATTCTGCCGCCCGGCCGCTCCGCGCTCGGCGGGCTGCCCGGTATCGACGACGAACGCCCAGCTCAGGGCCTTTGCGGCAGGTGCCGCCGCGGGTGGCGGGACCGGCTGACCGGCCCCGCCACCGTGCCGGTCAGGCGGTCAGGACCACCTGCAGCTCCTGCCGGCGCCGCTCGGCCAGGTCGGTCAGCAGGCCCGGCGCCTCCTCGAACGGCACCACCGCGGAGATCATGTGCTTGCGGATCAGGTCCCCGTACTGCCGGAGCAGCTCGATGGTCTCCGCGGAGAGCCGCTCCCGGTCCCAGGTGGGGGTCAGGCCGCGCGGCACCCGCCCGATCTGGGCGCAGCGCAGCGACAGCCCGTTGTGGTGGAACTCCTCCCCGAACCGGACCTCGTCCGCCCCCGCCTGGTAGAAGGCCAGGTCGATCACGGTGCCCTGCGGGCGCAGCAGGCGCAGGGCGAGCTGCAGCGCCCAGGCCTGACCTCGGCACTGGAAGACCACGTCGGCGCCCCGGTCGCCGGCGGAGTGGTTCCACCGGGTCTTCAGCACCACCGCCGGGTCGTCGGCGTCCGGGTCGAGGGTCTCCAGGCCGAGGGCCTCGGCCACCTCCCGCCGTGCCGGCGTCGGGTCGAGCACCACCACCGAGGCGGCGCCGTACCGCCGGGCGAAGAGCGCGGTGAGCAGCGCCACCACCCCGCTGCCGACCACCGCGACCCGGCGCCCGCGGACGCCGTCCCCGAGCGACCGCACGTCCGTGCCGCACAGGTCGGCGGCGGCGTGCAGCAGCCCGTTCGCGCAGATCGGGCCCATGTGGGCCACGTAGACGCCGAGCATCGGGTCCAGCTCCTCGGGCAGCGGGACGAAGCGCTCGGCGACCGGGTCGGCGACGTACCCGGTGCGGTGCCCGTACGTCATCGCGCCCACCGTGCCGACCGGGATCGCCGGGGTACGGCTCTCCACCACCCGGCCGACCTGCATGTACCCCAGCCGGGTCACCGGGTAGGGAGTGCTCGCCTCGCCCGGCTGGAACAGGCCGAGGTCGGCGTTCCAGGTGACGTTCAGGTACGGGTTGGTGCCCTTGACGTAGCTCAGCTCGGTGCCGGCGGACACGCCGCTGTAGAGGGTCTGCACCCGGAAGGCGCCCTCCCGCACCTCCGCGGGCTCCTCCTCGACCAGCTCCACCGTGCCGGGGCCGCTGACCACCACCACCTTGTCAGGCATCGATCGTCACCCCCGCCGGCGTCGCCTCGGCCACGGCGGTGGTGAGCCGCGCCGCCGGCCCGGTGGGCAGGGTCACGCTGCGGCCGGTGTGGGCGGACTCGGCCACCGCGAGGGCGAGTCGCTGGGTGCGCAGCGCCTCCGCGTACGGGACGCGGATGTCGTCGCCGACCCCCCGGACGGCGTCGACGAACGCGCGGTCGACGGCCACCCGGGCGCCGTCGGGATCGGCGGGCAGGTGCCGCTGGCCGTCGGCGTCGCGGATCAGCAGGCCGTCCTCGGCCAGCGATAGCGCCAGCCCGTCGGCGAGGACCTCCACGCCGGCCCGGTGCTTCCAGCCCAGCACGCAGGCGGCAGCGAGCGTTCCGACCGCACCGCCGGCGAAGCGCATCGTCGCCGCGGTGACCGAGTCGATGTCGGCGCCGTCGACCGCCGGCGGGGTGCCGTCGCCGTACGCGGTCACCTCGGTGGCCTCCCCGACCAGCGCCCGGATCAGGTCCAGCACGTGCGCGGCCTGCTCGACCACCGGCCCGCCCGACCGGTCCCGGCGGGCCCACCAGTCGACCGGTGGCACCTTGTCCAGCCAGGCCCCGTTGACCATCCGCACCGGGCGATCGGCCAGCAACTCCCGGGCCTGGTCCACGATGTGCAGATAGCGCCAGTGGTGACCCACCGCGGTGAGCAGCCCGCGCCGCTCGACCAGCTCGGCGATCCGTTCCGCCGTCTCCAGGTCCACCGCCACCGGCTTCTCCACGAACATCGGCACCCCGGCGGCAATGACGAGTTCCTCGACCGGTCCGTGCGCGAACGGCGGCACACAGACGTACACCGCATCCGGCCCGGCCGCGAGCAGTTCCTCCACGTCGACGAAGGTCCGGGCGCCGTGCGCCCCGGCGAGCGCCTCCGCCGCGTCACGGGCGACATCGGTCACCCCGAGCAGTTCCACATCCTCGAAGCCGCTCAGCACCCGGGCGTGGCGTTGCGCCACCCCGCCGGCTCCAACCAGTCCCACCCGGCACGCGCGCATCCATCGACCCTCTCGCCACGGTTCCACGACTACCCGGAGTGCTCTCCCCTGGGGAGCCCGCAATCAAACGTTCACCGGCGGGGAACCAGTCGGTGCAGGGGGTGTGATCAAGCTGGTAGGGATGATCCGGTTAGCGCGGAGGCGGTTCTGGGAAAACCGACTTCGCGTTTCCGCCACTACCTGGGGGTGCCCGTGCGGGATACAGAATCGATCGTGTCACCGGTGGTGGAGGCCTGGGCCACCTACCGGACCACCTCGGCGGAGGACTGGCCGGCGCGACGGCTGCTGCGCGCCAAGGGGCACAGCCGGGTGAGCGTGGTACTGCCGGCCCGTAACGAGGAGACCACCGTCGGCGCGATCGTGTCGACGATCCGGGAGCACCTGATCGACCGGGTTCCGCTGGTCGACGAGCTGATCGTGGTGGACTCCCGGTCCACCGACCGCACCGCCCAGGTGGCCCGCGCGGCGGGCGCCGACGTGGTCAGCCAGGACGCGATGACCCGCGGGCTGCCCCGGCTGACCGGCAAGGGCGACGCGCTCTGGGCCGGCCTCGCCGCCGCCGAGGGCGACGTCGTGGCGTTCATCGACGCCGACCTGCGCGACTTCCGGCCGCACTTCGTCACCGGTCTGATCGGACCGTTGCTCACCGACCCGTCGGTCGACTTCGTCAAGGGCTTCTACCACCGGCCCCTGGTGGGTGCGACCAGTGTGGAGATCGACGGAGGCGGCCGGGTGACGGAGCTGATGGCCCGGCCGCTGCTCAACCTCTTCTGGCCGGAACTGGCGGGCTTCGTCCAGCCCCTCGCCGGCGAGTACGCCGGACGCCGGGAGGTGCTGGAGCAGGTGCCGTTCGTCTCCGGCTACGGCGTGGAGACGGCGATGCTGATCGACCTGCTGGAGCTGGTCGGGCTCGACGCGCTGGCGCAGGTGGACCTGGGCGAGCGCAAGCACCGCCACCAGGACACCGCGGCGCTGGGCCGAATGTCGGCGCAGATCATGCTCACCGCGTGGTCCCGCCTGCAGCGGCGCGGCTGGGCGAGCCCCGGCAGCGACCCGTCGCCCCTGCTGACCCAGTTCCGGCGAGGCGGCTCGGACGCACTGCCCAACCTGGACCGCGAGATCGTGGTCAACGACGTCTCCATCGAGGAGCGCCCCCCGTTGGCGCAGCTGCGGCACCGGGTGCCCCGGCGGCGGGTGGCGGCGTGACGGCAGCGGTCCGCGGTGTCGACGGCCGGTCCACGGGACCGGCGTACAGCGGTGACGACCGGTCCGCGGGGCCGGTCGGTGGCACGCGGAGGGCCGACGGGGGCGCCGCCGAGGGAAGGAACCCAGCACGATGAGTCTCACCGTCCTGATGAACGCCGGTCCGTGGTTGTCCGTGCCGCCCCCCGGTTACGGCGGGATCGAGAACGTGGTGGCGACCCTGGTGCCGGAGCTGCGCCGTCTCGGCGTCCGGGTGGTGCTCGCCTCGGTGGAATCCAGCACCCTGCCCGTCGATGAGAAGATCTCGGTCTTCCCCGACGGGCAGTTCCACGCGCTGCAACGGCCGTACAACCAGGTCTGCGGCGTATCCCAGGCGCACCTGAACGGGGTGGTGCGCGAGCTGCACGCCCGCGACGACATCGACCTGGTGCACGACCACGTGGAGGCGGTCGGGCTGGCCACCATGGCGGCGATGGGCCCCGCCGGCCCGCCGGTGCTGCACACCCTGCACTGGGATCTGGCCAAGCACCCGGAGCTCTACGGCAACCTCGACGGGGGCGACCGGGTCCGGGTCAACGGGGTCTCCGCCTCCCAGCTGGCCCGCGCCCCGCAGGCGCTGCGCGACCACTCGGTGGGGCACGTGCACCTGTCCACTCCCCTCGCGGTCGGCGCGGACCGGCGCCCCCGGGTGGAGAAGGGCGACTACCTGGTCATCCTGGGCCGGATCAACCCCGGCAAGGGGCAGGACCTCGGCGCCCGGCTGGCCCAGCAGGTCGGCTTCCCGCTGGTGCTGGCCGGCCCGGTCGGGCCGTACCACCGGCCGGAGGATCTGGCCGCGGCCGGCGACGAGGCCCGGCAGAACCCGGACGTCCGGTTCTTCTACGAGCACGTCGCGCCGCACATCGACGGCGACCTGGTCCGCTGGGTGGGGACGGTCGCCGGCCAGGAACGCGACGACCTGGTCGCCGGGGCCCGGGCGTCGCTCTTCCCGCTGCGGTGGGAGGAGCCCGGCGGCACCGCCGTGGTCGAGTCCCTGTCCCTCGGTACGCCGGTGGTCTCCACCGCCCGCGGCTGCCTGCCGGAGCTGATCGAGCACGGCCGCACCGGCCTGCTCACCACCGACGAGGAGGAGCTGGGTGAGCTGGTGCTCGCCGCCGGCCTGCTCGACGCCGACGAGTGCCGGCGGGAGGCCGCCGCCCGGTTCACCCCGGCGATGATGGCCGAGAGGTACGTCGGCCTGTACGAGCGGGTCCGCCAGCTCGCCGGGCGGCAGCTCCAGCCTGCCTGACCGCCCCTGATCGTCCGGCCCGGCC
>JBARAE010000594.1:0-2858 GCA_049791715.1 Micromonospora sp. | reverse complement strand
GTCGTGGAGTGGGTGGACCCGCCGTTCGGCGGCGGCCACTGGATACCCGACCTGGTGCGGGTCGCCGGCGGCGAGGCGGTGGCGGGCCATCCCGGCGCCCGCTCGGTCCCGACCACCTGGGCGGCGCTGCGCGCCACCGCGCCGGAGGTGGTGCTGGTGGCCCCGTGCGGCTTCCACCTGGACGGCGCAGCGGCGCAGGCCGCGACGGTGGCGCCACACTTCCCCGGCGCCGAGGTGTGGGCCGTCGACGCGGACGGTCTGGTCGTGCGCGCCGGCCCGCGGCTGGTCGACGGTGTCGAGGCGATCGCGGCGATCCTGCACCCCACCGCGGTGCCGCAGCCGCCGGCGGACCAGATCCGGCGGGTGGCCTGACCGACCCTGCACAGGGACATCGGCCGTCGGTGTGACCGGCGGGCGCCGATACCCGGTTGCCGGCCGCGGCGACGCGCGGCATGGTGTCTGCGGTGCCGGCCGTCACCGGGGAGGCGTGAGGTGGATCTGCAGACGACCCTCGACCTCGCCTCCGGCCTGGAGACCGCGACGGTGGTACTGGTCGAGGGCGACAGCGACCGCCGGGCGTTGGAGGCGGTGGCGAGGGGTCGCGGCAGCCCCCTCGACCGGGTGGCGGTGGTGCCGATGGGCGGGATCACGAACATCTCGCACTTCCTGGACCTGCTCGGCCCGCCGGGCCTCGGCCGCCGGATCGCCGGCCTCTACGACGCCGCCGAGGAGGCGTACGTCCGGCGCGGCCTGGAGCGGGCCGGCTTCGGCGCGGACCTGTCCCGGCCGGCGATGGCGGCCCTCGGGTTCCACGCCTGCTGCGCCGATCTGGAGGACGAGTTGATCCGCTCGCTGGGCCCACCCACGGTGGAGCAGATCGTCGAGGCCGCCGGTGACCTGCGGTCGTTCCGGCTCTTCCAGCGGCAGCCCGCCCAGCAGGCACGTCCCGTACCGGCGCAGCTGCACCGGTTCATCGGCACCCGGTCCGGTCGCAAGAGCCAGTACGCGGAACTGCTCGCCGCCGCCCTGGACCCGGTGCGGGTGCCGGCGCCGCTCGACCGACTGCTCGCCCACCTGTGACCACAACGGGAAACGCCGCCCCACGGGGCGGCGTTTCCTTGGTGCTGCAGGTCTACCCGGTCAGGTCATGTCGTCGTAGCGGCGCTCGATCGGCGCGGGCGCGGCGACCGGTTCGGGCGCCCCGATCGGGGCGACCTCGTCCACTCGCTGACCGGCCTCCACCGGCTCCGGCGTCAGGTCCAGCGGCGACACCTCGTCGTCGCTGAGGTCGTTGTAGAGGTCCCGGCCCCGCCCGCGGCGCTTGTCGTTCACGAACGCCACGGCCACCGCGAGGAAGTAGAGCAGGGAGAGCGCGGCGGCCAGCAGGGTCATGCCGAACGGACCCGGATCCGGCGTGGCCACCGCGGCGAAGGCGAACGAAATGAAGATCACCGCTCGCCACCAGCTCAGCAGGCGCTTGGCGCTCGCCACCCCGGTGAAATTGAGCATGAGCAGGATCAACGGGAACTCGAACGCCACCCCGAACAGCAGGATCATGTTCGTGACGAACGATATGTAGCGGGTCACCTCGAGCTGCGTGGACAGCCCGGTGACCCCGGACTCCATCAGGAACGCCAGGCCCTTGTCGACGACCAGGAACGCCAGCACGGCACCACCGGCGAACAGCGGCGCGGCGATCGACACGAACAGGTACGCCCACTTGCGCTCGTGCCGGTGCAGACCGGGCGCGATGAACGCCCAGAGCTGGTACAGCCAGACCGGCGCGCCGATGATCAAGCCGATCCAGAGCGCGAGCTTCAGCTTGAGGATGAACCCGTCCGCCGGGGACAACTGGAGGAAGGCCTGGCAGTGCCCCAGTGCGTCCTTCGCCTCCGGCAGCCGGCAGTACGGCTGCTTGAGCAGGTCGAAGGCCGGCTGGGCCAGCCAGAAGCCGGCCATCAGGCCGACCACGATGGCGAGGGAGGCGCGGAACAGCCGGGTACGCAGCTCACGGATGTGCTCCATGAGCGTCATCGAGCCGTCGGCGGCCCGCTCGAAGCTGCTCGGGCCGCGCTTCTTGACCGCGAAGGCCACGGTGGTGGGCCCTTCGATCAGTTGTCGCGGACGCGCTGCACCGGGTCGACCGGCGGGGCGACCGGCTGCTGCGGCTGCGGGGCGTACTGCTGCTGCGGCTGCGCGTACTGCTGCTGCGGCGGGTACTGCTGCTGCGGCTGCTGACCGGCGTACGGCGGGAGCGGCTGGTAGCCGGCCTGCGCGTCGGCCTTCTCGGCCAGGTCACGGTCGTCGTCGTGCAGGCTCTTCGTCTCGGCCTTGATGATCCGCAGCGAGCGGCCCAGCGAGCGGGCCGCGTCGGGGAGCCGCTTCGCGCCGAAGAGCAGGATCAGCACGACCACAAGTACGGCGATGTGCCACGGCTTGAGGGCACCCATGGGAAGCTCCAGTCGCTCTGTGTCGGTAAGGGGCGGTCGCAGCCCATCGTACGTGCGCCCAGGGCGGTTGCCACCCCGCCGGGCCTGCTGATGCGGGCCTGGCCGGTGAAGTCTCGGACAACCCGGAGTGTCCCGTCAACCGTCCGCGCGGGCGCGTTCGTGCGCGCAAGGGGCACCGAACGCGCAGCTATCGCCCCGGGCACCGACCGGGATCGATCACCGGGCGCGCTTGGCCTTGATCACCGCAAGCTGCTCGTGGGTGCTGTCGAGCCGGACCTGGAGCTCCTCGGCCCGCTCCTGGAGCCCCTCGGCGGCGGACCGCAGCGCCTCCGCCTCGGCCTGGCGCCGCTGCAGCGCCACCGCCGCCCGGCGCAGCTGCGGCAGCCGGGTCAGCACGGCTGCCGCAGC
>JBARAE010000593.1:0-8886 GCA_049791715.1 Micromonospora sp. | reverse complement strand
CTCCTGACCGCACCGGTCACGACCCCCACAACCCCCACCCCGTCCGGAAGGGAAGCCCGAGCATGATCCCCGCCGTGCTCTACGCCGTCCCGGCGTTCCTGCTGCTCATCATCATCGAGGCCGTCTCCTACCGGTTCGCCCCGGACGACGACGAACGCGGCTACGAGCTGCGCGACACCACCACGAGCCTCTCCATGGGCGTCGGCAGCCAGATCATCGGCGTGCCGTGGAAGTTCGCCACCATCGGCATCTACGTCGGACTGTGGATGCTCGCCCCGATGCACCTCTCCCCCGCGCACTGGTCGACCTGGGTGCTGCTGTTCTTCGTCGACGACCTGGCCTACTACTGGTTCCACCGGCTGCATCACGAGGTACGGCTGCTCTGGGCCTCGCACGTGGTGCACCACTCCAGCGTCTTCTTCAACTTCTCCACCGCGCTGCGGCAGAGCTGGACGCCGATGACGTCACTACCGTTCTGGCTGCCCCTCGCCCTGCTCGGCATCCCGCCGTGGATGATCTTCCTCCAGCAGTCGATCAGCCTGCTCTACCAGTTCTTCCTGCACACCGAGCGGATCAACGTGCTCCCCCGGCCGATCGAATGGATCTTCAACACCCCGTCCCACCACCGGGTGCACCACGGCTCGAACGCCGAGTACCTGGACCGCAACTACGGCGGCATCCTGATCATCTGGGACCGGCTCTTCCGCACCTTCGAGCCGGAACGCGCCACCGTCCGGTACGGGCTCACCAAGAACATCACCACCTACAACCCGCTGCGGGTGGCCACCCACGAGTACGCGTCGATCTGGGCCGACGCCAGGACGGCCACCTCCTGGCGGCACCTGATCGGCTACGTCCTGGGCCGCCCCGGCTGGCAGCCCGCCCGGTGAGGCAACGCTGGCTCGCGCTGTTCGGGGTCGTCGCCGCGGTCGAGCTGGTCGGGGTCGCGCTCGACTCGACCGTGGTGCAGTGGCTGGCCAAGCCGCTGCTGGCGCCGCTGCTGCTGGCGTACCTCTGGGCCGCCCGCCGACGGGTCGACGGGGCGGCGGTCGGGCTGGTCTTCGCCACGGCCGGCGACGTGGCGCTGCTGCTACCCGGACGCACGGCGTTCCTGGCCGGCATGGCGTGCTTCCTGGTCACCCAGCTCGCCTTCCTGACCGCGTTCGTCCGGCACCGGCGGCCCCCGGTCGCGGCGCTGGTCGCGTACCTGATGGTGTGGGGCGTGGCCAACGCGCTGCTCTGGGGCGGGCTCGGCCCGCTGCGGCTGCCAGTGCTCGGCTACAGCCTCGCGCTGTCCCTGATGGCCGCCGCCTCGACCGGGGTGTCCCGGCGGGCGGCGGCCGGCGGGCTGCTCTTCCTCAGCTCCGACCTGCTGATCGGGCTCGGGGCGGCGGGCGTGCACCTGCCTGGCCAGCGGCTGTTGGTGATGTGCACCTACATCGCCGCACTGCTGCTCATCACCACCGCGTGGGCGGCGAGCGGGCGCGGCTCGTTCCCCCGGCTCGGAGACCGTCCGGGGGCGTTGACCGGGTGACCACCCGTCGGCGACGGCCCCGACCGGTGCCGGCGGGTATCCTGCTGCGGGTCGGCGAGCGGGGAGGTGGGCGTGTCCAGGGACACCGAGCGCAAGCTCATCGCCTCCAACAAGAAGGCCCGCCACGACTACACGATCCTCAAGACCTACGAGGCGGGCATCGTGCTGGCCGGCACCGAGGTCAAGTCCCTGCGCGAGGGCCGGGTGTCGCTGGTCGACGCGTTCGCCCAGGAGCGCGACGGCGAGATCATGCTGTACGGCCTGCACATCGCCGAGTACGGCTTCGGCACCTGGACCAACCACCAGCCCCGGCGTACCCGCAAGCTGCTCCTGCACCGGATCGAGATCGCCCGGATCCTGGAGAAGCTGCGCGAGGGGGGACTGACCCTGGTGCCGCTGTCGATGTACTTCGCCGGTGGGTGGGCGAAGGTCGAGCTGGGCCTGGCGCGCGGCCGGAGGTCGTACGACAAGCGGCAGGCCCTCGCGGAGCGGGACGCCAACCGGGAGATCGCCCGCGAGCTGGGCCGCCGGCTCAAGGGGGCCCGACCGGCGCGGTGAGCCGTGACCCGATGGTTGGCCGCGACGTGTACGGGTAGTCACCTGCGCCAGCCGGGTGGGATCGGGTCACCGTCGGTCCGCACTCGTCCCGAACTGCTGGCCGCGCTTCCCGGGGGTCGCGGACCAATGACCGATTCGTCACCGCCGTCCACGGATCGGGGCAGGTCGGACGATGTCGTCGAGCTGCGAGTGCACGGGGTGTCCGGGGCGAGCGCGAGCCAGGTCCTCGACCGCCCGCACGTCCAGCAGGTGGCCGGAGACCGCAGCGGCGGCTTCTACCGTCCCCGCCCGGGCTACCCGGACACCACCGGTCCCGGCGGGGTGGTGCTGGAGGCGTACCGGTGGAGCGACCTGCCGTCCGGCACCGCGGCGCGAACGCTCTCCCTCGTGTTCCTGCTGCCGTTCATGTTGAGCAACGTGGCGGTCTGGATGTGCCCCGCCAGGCGGGGACCGGGTACCGCCGCCAAGGTGCTGTGCCGGATCCTGGCGCTCACCCTCACCCTGCTGTACGTGCTGTCGGTCGCCGGCGTCGCCCTCGACGTGGTCGCGTGGAAGTGCATGGCCTCGACCCGCTGCCTCGCCGGACGTAGCTGGCTCTCCTGGTTGGGGGGTCGCCCCGTCGAGCTCCGCCTCGCGGTGCTGGCCCTGGTGCCGGTCGCCGCCATCGGGCTGGTCTGGTCGCTGGGCGCCCGCCCCGGTCGCTCATTCGAGGCGTTCCGGACACCGACGGCCGAACTCGAGGGGAAGAGGCTCAGCGCGGTGGGCCACTGGGACGCCATGCCGATGGTCCGACGGTTGCGAGCGGTCCACGTCGCGGCCGCGTTCGCCATGCTGGACCTCACCCTGCTCATCGCCACGGGCGCCCGCGGTCCCTCCGGGACGACGATCGCCCTGCTCACCGTTGCGGCGGCGGTGCTGGTCGGCTGCCTGGCGCTGCTCTGCGCGCCGGCCCTGCTCGACGCCACCGAGGCCCGGGTGGCCGACCGGGTGACCTCGGCGCTGCAGGCCACCGCGTGCGGCCTGACGGTGGTGACGCTCGGCGCCGTGCTGCTGGACGGGACCCCGTGGCCCCGTTCGGACGGACTGCCGGGATACGACGAGACGGTGGCCTCGGTGTTCCTGGCGCAGACGGCCCTGCTCGCCGCGCTCGGCCTGCTGACCCTGTCGCGGCGCAGCCGCCGGGAGCGCCAACGGGGACTGCTGCGTGGGATGGGGGCGCCGGTCCTCGCCGCGGCCGCGGCGGGGCTGGCGGTGGCCTTCTCCGCGAATCTCGTCTACCGCACGGCCGTTTACCTCAACCGGCGCGCGATCACCGAGCGCCCCGGCGATCTGACGCCCCCGCCCCTGGCCTACAAGTGGGCGATCTTCGGCTTCTTCCTGGCGGTGAGCGCGGCGGCGATGGTGGGCGGTGCGATGACCTTGCTCTCCCGCCGCACCCGGCGGCGGGCCGCGGCGCGGATCGTCGCGCGGGACTTCCCGGCGGCTCCACCTGAGGCCGTGGACCGGATGCGGCAGGTGGAGAAGGCGATCGCCCGAGCGAGGTTCACCGAGCGGCTCGGGCCGCTGGCCATCGCGTACGCCTGTCTGGCCGGGCTCGGCCTGGCCGCGAGCGCGCTGGGCCTGCTCGGCCTGCAGCCGAGCCCACTCGCGGAGCGCCTCTTCGGGGTGCCGAGCGGGTTCGTCACCTTCGCGCTCACGATGGGCAGCTACCTCATCGTGGGCGTCGTCGTCGCCCTCCTGGTCGGCGGGCTGTTCGCGTACCGGACGGCGGAGTTCCGCCGATACGTCGGGGTGCTGTGGGACCTGGGCACGTTCTGGCCACGGGCGGCCCATCCGTTCGCGCCACCCTGCTACGCGGAACGGGCCGTGCCGGAGTTGGCGAAGCGGATCTGCTACCTGGCGGGACAGCATCGCGGGGTGCTGCTCACCGGGCACAGTCACGGCTCGGTGCTGCTGGCCGCGACCGTGCTGCAACTGCCGGCCGGGGTGCGGCGTCGGGTCGCGCTGCTGACCTACGGCTCACCGCTGGACCGCCTCTACGCCCGGCTCTTTCCGTGGTACCTGGGCGAGGACGTGCTGTGCGACGTGGGCGGCCGGATCGGCTGGCGGTGGCTGAACCTGTGGCGGGACACCGACCCGATCGGCGGCTGGATCTTCGGCGCCGGGCGGCCGGGCGAGCGCCGCGTGCAGGGCCCGGCCGGCACGGTCGACCGCCGCCTGCGGGACCCGGAGGGGGTGGTGCCGCCGCCGAGCGACAGTGTGCCGCCTGCGATCAAGGGCCACTGGCCGTGCGAGTCGAACGAGGCGTTCGCGGCGGCGACCCGGGAGCTGGTCGGCCGGCTCCGCGAGGCGAACCCGTACTGAGACCCGAGCGCGGTGCGGCGACGAACCGCGTCATCAGGGTCAGGGGCGCGGGTCGACTGAGGCGCCGAGAGCAGCGGTCGGCACCCGCCAGCCCACCTCGCGCGGCGGCAGGCACCGCCCCGACCGCCACTCCAGCAGCAGCCAGCCGATCCCGATCAGCGACACCAGAGCCAGGCCGCCCCATTCCAGTACGGGCAGCGGCCGCACCTGCGCCGCCGTGGGCGAGACCGGCCACCCGTCGGGCGTGGCCCGGTACGACTCCCCCTCGGTGAGCAGCAGGGTCAGGACCAGGGCGGAGCGGGCGCGCTGGACCCGGCATCGGCGGCCACCGGCTGGGGACTTCCGGTCCTGACCCGGCAGACCACCGACAAATACCCTCAGGGGTATGGGAGGTGGTCCTCATGAGGCGACTCCTGGTGCTGGGAGCGGGCACCGCCGGGACCATGGTGGCCAACAAGCTCCGCCGCCGGTTGGACGCCGCGGACTGGGACATCACCGTGGTCGAGCAGCGGGACCGGCACTTCTACCAGCCAGGTTTCCTGTTCATCCCGTTCGGGGCGGAGCCGGGGAAGGCGGTCCGGCCCACCCGCTCGACGCTGCGGCCGGGCGTCACCCTGCGCCGGGGCCAGATCGACCGGGTACTGACGGCCGACAATCAGGTGCTCCTCACCAGCGGCGCACGGCTCGCGTACGACCAGCTGGTCATCGCCACCGGGGTCGAGCCGCGTCCCGACCAGACCCCCGGGATGCTCCACCCGGACCGGTGGCGGAAGAACGTGTTCGACTTCTACACGTACGACGGTGCGGTGGCCCTCGCCGGCGCGCTGCGCGCCTTCGACCGCGGGCGGCTCGTCGTGCACGTGACGGACCTGCCGATCAAGTGCCCGGTGGCGCCGCTGGAGTTCGCGTTCCTCGCCGACGCGCACCTCCGTCACCGCGGCATCCGCGACCGGGTGGAGCTGGTCTACGCCACCCCGCTGGGCGGTGCGTTCACCAAGCCGATCGCCGCCCGTCACCTCGGCGCGATGCTCGACGAGCGGAAGATCGCGCTGGAGCCGGACTTCCTGGTGGAACGGGTCGACGACGACCGGCTGATCTCGTACGACGACCGGGAGATCCCGTTCGACCTGCTGGTCACCGTGCCGCTCAACATGGGCGCCGAGTACGTCGCCCGCTCCGGCCTCGGCGATGAGCTGAACCTCGTCCCGGTGGACCGCCACACCCTGCTGTCCGGCGGGTGGCCGAACATCTTCGCCATCGGAGACGCCAACGACCTGCCGACGTCGAAGGCCGGTTCGGTGGCGCACTTCTCCGTCGAGGTGTTCGCCGACAACTTCCTCCAGCACGTCCGCGGCGAGCCGATGACCGGGCGCTTCGACGGGCACGCCAACTGCTTCGTCGAGTCCGGCGACGGCCGGGGCCTGCTGAGCGACTTCAACTACGACACCGAACCGCTGCCCGGCAGCTACCCCGTCCCCGGCCTGGGTCCGTTCCGGCTGCTCCGCGAGAGCCCGGTCAACCACTGGGGCAAGCTGGCGTTCCGCTGGATGTACTGGAACCTGCTGCTGCCCGGGCGTCCCATTCCCCTGCCGGCGCAGATGTCGATGGCCGGCAAACACCCCGAGGAGTGATCGCGATGACCGTCACCACCATCGCCGGGCGCGACGTCCACGTCGACGCCGAGGGCTTCCTCACCGAGTACGACGAGTGGGACGACGACCTCGCCGCCCGGCTCGCCGGGCAGATCGGCATCGACCTGACCGACGCGCACCGGCGGATCATCGCGGCGCTGCGCGAGGACTACCGGCAGCACGGCGAGACCGCCACCCTTCGCCGGGTCACCACCCTTACCGGCGTACCCACCGGGGAACTCTTCGCGCTCTTCCCGAAGAAGCCGGCCAAGAAGATGGCGTACGTCGCCGGCCTGCCCAAGCCGCGTGGCTGCGTCTAGAAGGAGGCACCGTCATGACCACCACCACCGCGGCGACCGCCCCGACCGTGGTGCCGGACTTCGACGCCGACACCGGCCGCAAGCTCGCCATCATCTGCTCCAAGGGCACCCTCGACATGGCGTACCCGGGCCTGGTGCTGGCGAACGCCGCACTGGGTGAGGGCGTGGAGACGCACCTGTTCTTCACGTTCTGGGGCTTCGACATCATCACCAGGTCGCGGATGGACGACCTGAAGTTCACCCCGCTCGGCAACACCGCCACCCACCTGCCGCAGGGGCTCGGCGGCCTGCCCGGCATGACCGCACTCGCCACCCGCCAGCTCCGCCGGCAGATCGCCGACCTCGGCGTCCCCGACGTGCCGGAGTTCCTCGCCCAGATCGTCGGCTCCGGCGGCCACCTCTGGGCCTGCCGGATGTCGGCCGACCTGATGCACCTCACCGAGGACGACCTGTACGAGGAGGTCGAGGGGATCATCAGCGCCACCGACTTCATCGAGAAGACCGACGGGGCGCAACTGCTCTTCATCTGACCCGGTCACGCGGAGGCCCGGCTCCACAGCGGAACCGGGCCTCGCCCGTCACCGGCCCGGCGCCAGACCGGTTCCCGGTGTGACGGAGGCGACCTTGCCCCTGAGGTCGGTGTCAGCCCTATGGTGCGGACATGAGCGACACTGCCGTCAACCAGCTCCGGGTCGTCCTGGTGACCGAGGACTTCGATGCCGCCCTGCGGTACTACCGAGACACCCTGGGCCTGTCCGAATCGGCCGCGATCGCGGGACCCGACGGAGCCCGGGTCGTCATCCTCGACGCGGGGCGCGCCACGCTGGAGCTGGCCAACGCCGCCCAGGCGCGGTTCATCGCCGACGTCGAGACCGGCGGTACGCCGAGCACGCCCGTTCGACTCGCGTTCGAGGTGCCCGATGTGGACGCCGCCACCAGCGCGCTGGCCGCCGCCGGGGCTGGCCTGATCGCATCCCCGGTCCGTACCCCGTGGAACTCCCGCAACGCCCGCCTCGAGGGTCCGGCCGGCGTGCAGGTGACCCTCTTCCAGGAGCTCGCCACACCGGACGGGCCCGCCGGGCTGGTCGGCGCGACGCTCTCCGAGCTGGGTGGAGAGCGGGGCCTGCTGGCGCGTACCGTCGACCTGGCCCGGCGGCACGGCGCCGCCGGTCAGCTTCCGTTCGTGGCCGCCGTGGTGCAGGACGGCACGGTCATCGGAACCGGCGCCAACACGACCCTGGCGGATCACGACCCGGCCGGGCATGGCGAGGTCGCCGCGATCCGCGACGCGACCCGGCGTACCGCCTCCCCCGACCTCGCCGGAGCCGTGGTCTACTCCAGTTGTGAGCCGTGTGCGATCTGCCGGACGGTGGCCGCCGCGGCCGGCGTCCGGGAGATCGTCTTTGCCGCCGGCAAGGAGGCCGTTCCGACGGCGATCGATCCCACGCCCGAGCTCACGGTCCGGCTCGTCGACGCGGTGACCGCGCAGCTGCCCGGCATCGCCCGGCGCGGTGACTCCGGCCTGTCCGCCGAGGACCTGGCCGCGCCGTTCCGGTCCTTCATCGAGGCAGTCGGCCGAGGCTGAACGCGGCGGGTCAGAGCGGCGCGACCCATGCCTACCCGGCGGGCGCGACGGGTGGGCCGAGCGGACGCCGGGATGGTGGCGGACATCAACCGACGTTAGCAGGGCCGCCGGACGGCATCGATCGACTCGTGGTGCCGCTGACCGACGTCAGGCGGCCAGCGCGGTGCTGGTCGCCCGCACCTGCTCCGGCGCGACGGACGCCCAGTAGTCGTTGTCGTGGCAGCCCGTGCCGATCTGCACCACGCCCGCATCGGGCAGCCGGTCGCGCAGCGTCCGTACCGCCGGAGCGAAGGGGTCCGCCGCACCGATCGCGATGCGCACGGGCAGGCCGGCGAACTCCCCGGCCCGGGCGGTGACGTCGTAACGGGCCCACTCGTCGGCGCTGTCGAACGCGCCGGCGTTGACGCCGCGGGCGTCGGCGTACGAGTGGAAGATCGCCGGCGACGTGGCGACCACCGCCCGGAACCGGTCGCGATGAGTCAGCGCGGCAAGCAGCGCGCCGTACCCGCCCATCGACGAGCCGGCCACTGGCACCCGGTCGGTACGCAGGCCCCGCTCAGCGAGCAGTGGCAGTAACTCGTCGAGCAGCATGCCGAGGGGATCGTCGTCGGCGTGCGGGTGCCAGTAGCCGTCTCCCCCGTCCGGCGCCGCCAGGGCGAACGGGGCGACCCCGTCCCGCATCGCGCCGGCCAGGAACTCCGGGTACCGGGCGGCCGTGACGGCGGTGCCGGCGTTCGCCGCGTACCCGTGCAGGGCCAGACACACGGGGAGCTTCGCGCCCGGGGCGTACCCGGGCGGGTAGGAGATGGCGAAGGCGACCTCCCGGCGGCGCGCCGCGGAGCGGAAGCTGCCGGTGACCGGCGGCTGCGCCGCCCCGCGCGGCGCGTCGGGTGG
>JBARAE010000592.1:0-1602 GCA_049791715.1 Micromonospora sp. | reverse complement strand
GTCCTCACCCGCGACGTGGTGGCCCGGGCGCTCGCCCGCCGGGACGCCGACCGCGGCCCGCTGGTCCTGCTCGACCTGGCCGTGCCGCGGGACGTCGAGGAGGGCGTGGCCGAGCTGCCCGGCGTCGAGGTGATCGACATCGACCGGATGGCCACCATCCTCGCCGACGGTCCGGCCGCCGCCGACGCCGCCGAGGTCACCCGGATCGTCACCAGCGAGGTGGACGCCTTCCTGAGCTGGCTACGCGGCGCGGACGTGGCGCCGACCGTGGCCGCCCTGCGCGGCCGGGCCGAGGACGTGGTCGCCGCCGAGCTGCGGCGGCTCGCCCAGCGCCGCCCCGACTTCAGCGAGGACCAGCGCGCCGAGGTCGCGCGGACGGTGCACCGGGTGGTGCAGCGACTCCTGCACCAGCCCACCGTGCGGGTCCGCCAGCTCGCCGCCGAGCCCGGCGGCGACCAGTACGCCGCCCTGCTGCGCGAGCTGTTCGACCTCGAGGTCCCGCAGACCTCCCCGGTCGGCACCGTCCCCGACGTGGTGGAATCCGACGCCGCCGGTCGGTCGTCGTTCGACGCCGTCGACGTCCCACCCACCGGAGGTGAGCGATGACCGCGCCCCTGCGCCTCGGCACCCGGGGCAGCGCCCTGGCGATGGCCCAGTCCGGGCAGATCGCCGAGGCCCTGACCGCGGCCACCGGCCGCGAGGTCGAGCTGGTCGAGGTGGTGACCGCCGGCGACCGCTCCACCGCGCCGGTGCACCGGCTCGGCGTCGGAGTCTTCGTCTCCGCGCTGCGCGACGCGCTGGTCGCCCGTCAGATCGACTTCGCCGTGCACTCGTACAAGGACCTGCCCACGGCGGACGCCGCCGGCCTGCACATCGCGGCCGTGCCGCCCCGGCAGGACCCGCGGGACGCGCTCGTCGCCAAGGGCGGCCGTACCCTCGCCGAGCTGGCACCCGGCGCGAAGGTGGGCACCGGCGCGCTGCGCCGCATCGCCCAGCTGCACGCGCTCGGGATGCAGCTGGAGGTCACCCCGATCCGCGGCAACGTCGACACCCGGCTGGGGCGCGTGCTCGGCCCGGACGCCGACCTCGACGCGGTGGTCCTGGCCCGGGCCGGGCTGACCCGGCTCGGCCGGGCCGACGTGATCACCGAGACCCTCGACCCGATGCTGATGCTGCCCGCGCCCGCCCAGGGCGCACTGGCGGTGGAGTGCCGGATCGACGACCCGGACCTGGTCGAGCTGCTCGCAGTGCTCGACCACGCACCGTCCCGTGCCGCGGTCACCGCGGAACGGGCGCTGCTGGCCACCCTGGAGGCCGGGTGCAGCGCACCCGTCGCCGCCTACGGCGAACTCGCCGAGGGTGAGTCCGGCGACGAGATCTACCTGCGCGGGGCGGTGATCAGCCCGGACGGTACCCGAGACCTCCGGCTGTCCCGCACCGGAACGCCCGCCGACGCGGCGGAGATCGGCAAGGCACTCGCCGCCGAACTCCTCGAACTCGGCGCCGACTCGATCCTCGGCCACGAAGGACACGCCGGCCCGGGGACCCAGCAATTTGGGAGCACAGAATGACCCGCACCCGTAAGCCCGCAGGCCGTATCGC
>JBARAE010000591.1:0-2279 GCA_049791715.1 Micromonospora sp. | reverse complement strand
GGGCCGCCGTGCGGACCGCGCCCGCGCGCCGGCCGAGGACCCGCCCGGCGGTTTCCGCGTCCAGCCCGATCACCGCGCGGAGCAGCACCGCCTCCGCCTCCCGGGGCGGCAGGGTGGCGATCAGCGCCAGCGCCGACTCCGTGCCGATGGTCTCGCCGGCCCGCTCCGCGGTGTCGGCGTCCCCGGCCAGCTCGCTGAGCGCCTGCACGGGCACGGGCAGGGACGGCCGGCGACGCTGTCGCCGCAGGTGGTCCATCGCGCGGTTGCGGGCGATCGTGACCGTCCAGGCGCGGAACTCCCCGCCGGTGAACGTGGGCAGGTCGCGGGAGATCTGCAGCCAGGCCTCCGAGGCGACGTCCTCGGCGTCCGCACCGACCAGCGCGGTGAGGTAGCGCAGCAGGCCGGGCTGGAGGCTGCGGTACAGGAAGCGGAAAGCCGCCTCGTCGCCCGCCTGCGCCGCGACGACTGCCTCGCTCAGCTCACCGGTCATGGACCCGCCGTTCCCGCCGTTCCAACTCTCCGGACCGTCCCGCGCGAGGGCCGCGGTACCCAAGGCCCGCCCGTCCCGGCAACCGGACTCCCACCCGCACCATCAGCCCCCCGCTGACCTGATCGCTGCCCGATGCCGGAGCACGCGGGCGGCACGTATGGACACTCGCCGCGAAGTACGGCCGTCGGCGGACATACCGTACCGGCGTCATGGGGCGGGCCGGAGCCGGGCTAACGCTAGGAGCGGATCAACGGGGGAACAACCCGACGTCGGGGGCGAAAAAAGTGAGATTTCTCTACGGCGGGCCCGGGCGAGTCGCCGTAACGGAAAACGCCGCTAGGCCGCCCGGGCCCGCTCCGGACCTCAACGAACCGGCACGAGGCGCCCCGAACCGCTATAAACGCCCTGCTCAGCGCATTTTCCCGGCCCAGGTTACCCGGATCGGGACGACCGAACGGTCGGCGCGGCAAGGGCCGGACCCACCGCGGACGCGATGGGAACCGGCCGCCGCAGGCAGACGGCGAGATCAGGGGAAATACTCCGCCACCGCTCTGGGTACGGTATGGGGGTGTTGTCATCGGAACTCGTGCTCAGCGGTCGGTACCGCCTGGACGACCGTGTCGCCACCGGCGGCATGGGTGACGTCTGGCGTGCCACTGACCTGGTCCTCGGCCGTCAGGTCGCGGTGAAGGTCCTGCTGCCCGCGCTCGTCTCCGATCCCGACTTCATCGCCCGGTTCCGCGCCGAGGCGCGGATCATGGCGTCCCTGCGCAGCCCCGGCATCGTGCAGGTCTTCGACTGCGGCGAGGACGTGCTGCCCGACGGCGGTCACGCCGACTACCTGGTCATGGAGTTCGTCGAGGGCGAGCCGCTGTCCCGGCGGATCGAAGCGGCGGGTCACCTCGAGGTCGGCGAGACGATGTCGATCGTGGCCCAGGTCGCGCAGGCGCTGCACGCGGCGCACGCCCGGGGCATCGTCCACCGGGACGTCAAGCCCAGCAACCTGCTGGTGCAGGAGGACGGCACCGTGGTGCTGGTCGACTTCGGGGTGGCCCGGTCGACCAACGTCACGAGCATCACCAGCACGAACGCGGTCCCCGGCACCGCCCTCTACATGGCTCCCGAGCAGGCCGCCGGCCGGCCGGTGTCCGGGGCCACCGACATCTACGCGCTCGGCGCGGTGGCGTACTGCTGCCTGACCGGCGGCCCGCCGTTCACCGGTGACAACCCGCTCCAGGTGGCCGTACGACACCTGGACGACGAGCCGCCGGAGCTGCCGCACGAGATCCCGCCGCCGGTCCGCAACCTGGTCGCCCGAGCGCTGGCGAAGGACCCGGCCGACCGCTACCCCACCGGCGCCGCGATGGCGACGGCGGCGAGGGAGGCTGTCTCCGACTCGCCCACCGCCATGGTGCCGGTCTCGCTACGCGGGGCCAGCGGCCCGGCGGCCACCCGGGACGACCTGCCCACCGCGGCGATCGTTCCGGCCGGCGCTCCGGCCGGTCGGCGGGGACGCCGAGGCACCCTGGTCGGCGCGCTCGCCGCGGTGCTCGTGGCGCTGACCGCCCTGGGCGCGGCGCTGGGTGCCGCCAAGAACCCGGAGGCCCCGGCCACCACTATCACCTCCACTCCGCCGGCGGTGGCGCCCAGCGAAGGACCGGAGGAGGTGCCGCCGGCGACCGAGGCGGCTCCGACCAACCAGGGTGGCCGGACGTACCGGCCGAACCAGCCGGTCAACCGCCCGTCCGCGTCGGCCTCGGCGACGCCGAGCGCTTCGCCGAGCGCGTCC
>JBARAE010000590.1:0-41684 GCA_049791715.1 Micromonospora sp. | reverse complement strand
TCCGGGCGTGCACGGCGTCAATCGCCGCGCCCGCCTCGGCCAGGGCGGCCACCTCGGCGGGCGACTTGCGGATCCGCAGTTCGCGGAGCACCTCGCCGGCGAGCTTCTGCGCGGCGTCGGGCAGGGTGGCGCGCAGCGCGAGGACCTGTTCGGCCCACATCCGGTCCGCCAGCCCGACCGCCGACACCGGGCCGGGCAGCGCCGCGCGTACCAGCGGGTACGGGTCGGTGCCGTCGGCGTGGTCGACGATCCGCACCCCGGTGGCGGGGGCGGGGGACGCCTCGGCGGCGGGACGTTCGAGGATCGGCACGATCAGGGTCGGTTCCCCGTCGGCGGGCAGCACCAGGCAGGTCAGCCGCTCGCCGGCGTGCGCGTCGTACCCGGTGAGGTAGCGCAGGTCGGAGCCGGGGGTGAGCAGCAGCGCGTCCAGGCCGGCGGCGGCCGTGGCGCGCTGCGCGGCGGCCAGCCGGTCGGCCGGATACAGCTCGTCGTGTCCCACCCCGTCAGCTTAACGGTCGTTTGGGCGGAGCCCTAGGCACCCACCGCAGGGGGCAGCCGCGGGTGGGGCGAGGCGTGGCCGAGGCCGACGCGGTACCGGTCAAACTGGTAGGGGCCACTGTTCGAGCAGATCCCTGCGGGAACGGATCCAGCAGCAGGCGCGGGCGCGCGCCCGACCGGATGGGGGCAAGGGGCCGGCCACCGTGCGGCACGGCGGTCCGGCGCCCCAGCCGGGCCGGTCAGCCGTTCTGCTTCTGCTGACACGGCACGCAGAAGCGGGCGTGCGGCAGCACCTCCAGCCGTTCCGGCGGAATCTGCGTGCCGCACTTCGCGCAGCTGCCGTAGCTGCCGTCGTCGATCCGGCGCAGCGCGTCGTCGATCTGCGCCATGCTCTGCCGGGTGGCGGCGATCATCGCGGCCTGGGTGTGCGCGTCGCCCGGGTCCCCGGTGTCGGCCGTCAGCTCGGTCAGCCGGGTCTTCTGCGCCGCGAATTCGGTGGTCAGGGTCATTCGCAGCTGGGTGAGCCACGGCTGGTCGGTGGCGCCTCGGATCTCGGTGCTCATGTCGTCCCTCCACAAAAGAAAAAGGGCCGAAGCTGAGTAGCTTCGCCCTGGTGGCCGTTCTTCCTGCGATGAAGGAACGTCCGGGAGGGCCACGGCCGGTGGGGCTCGGCAGCCCGTAGGTGGGCACGATCGCCAGCGACGGCGCAACCGCGGCCCGCGGGGCCGGGACGACGGGGTGCCGGCGCGCAGCGGTCGCCGCCGCAACTACAGCGGTGGCGGGGAGCAGCTGGCCGGCCCGAGACATCAGCCCACCATAGGCCGGGCCGGCGCGAAAACCAACGAGGATGCCGGCTTCGCCCATCGGGGCGGGCCGACCCGACATCCACGCTGGTCACGTGCGCGGGTCCCTTCCCTGAATCGGGCCGCGTTTCTCAGGCCATGAAGCAGGACCTGACATCAGTCCGTCGCTCGCCGCTGCGGGGTCGTTTTCCGCCAACTCGGCCCCAGGACGGGCCAGTTTCCCTACGCTGCGCGGAGTGAAGTCGGCACGATCTCTCGTCGCGCTGGCTGCGATCCTGACCCTCGCGGCCTGCGATTTTGCCCGCACCCCGCCGGCCGGTGCCCCCACCCACTCCGTGCCGGCGCCGTCGCCGTCGCAGCCCGCCGAGATCACCCTGGCCTTCGCGGGTGACGTGCACTTCGCCGACCGTACGGCCGGGCTGCTGGGCGACCCTCGGACGGCCTTCGGGTCCATCTCGTCGGTTCTCTCCGCCACGGACCTGGCGATGGTCAACCTGGAGACCGCGGTCACCACGCGCGGCACCCCGGAACCGAAGGCGTTCCACTTCCGGGCCCCGGCCGGCGCGTATGACGCGGTGAAGGCCGCCGGGATCGACGTCGTGACGATCGCCAACAACCACGCACTGGACTACGGGCGTACCGGCCTGACCGACACGGTGGACGCGGCCAGGGCCGCCGGGATGCCGGCCGTCGGAGCGGGTCGCGACGCGGCTGCGGCGTACACGCCGTGGATCACCGAGGTACGCGGTACGCGAATCGCCTTCCTCGGCTTCAGCCAGATCGCCGAGCTGTGGTCGGAGTGGAAGGCCACCGACTCCCGGCCCGGCATCGCCATGACCCGGGACCTGCCGCGGGCCGTCGCAGCGGTACGGGCCGCCCGACGCGAGGCGGACGTGGTGGTCGTGTACGTCCACTGGGGCACCGAGGGCGAGGCCTGCCCACCCGCCGAGGCTCGCACGTTCGCCGGCGAGATGGCGAAGGCCGGCGCCACCCTCGTGGTCGGCACCCACGCCCACCTGCTGCTCGGTGACGGATGGCTCGGCAGGACGTTCGTCCAGTACGGACTCGGCAACTTTCTGTGGTGGCGGGACGACGCGTACAGCAACGACACGGGGGTGTTGCGGGTGACCCTCCACGGTTCCTCGATCTCGAAGACGGAACTGCTGCCGGCGACGATCTCCCGCCGCACCGGTCGACCGGAGCTCGCCGAGGGTGAAGACGCGGCCCGGATCCGCCAGGAGTACGCCGACCTGCACACCTGCACCGGACTCGCCGACCGTCCCGACGCATAGCCCGAGCCGCCGCAGTCGGGACCATCGGCCCATGTCGACACGGACCTGCACGGAACTACGCTCGGTACAGACGCGACAACGCGCCCCGCGGTGTTTTGGAGGCGGGCAATGGTACGCAGATGTCTGGCCGTTCTGGTGGCTGCGGCGTTGGGATTCCTGGGGCTGACCGCGACGCCCGCCCGGGCACTACCCACCCCCGCCGGATACCCGATCACCGGGGTGGACGTGTCCTACTACCAGGGGCCGTCGCTCGACTGGGCCGCGCTGGCTGCGGGTGGTGCGAGGTTCGCCTACATCCGGGCCAGCGAGCAGGACGGGCAACCGGTCTCGCACAACAACCCGGACCCGTACTACGCGGTGAACTACGCGGGTGCCCGGGCCAGCGGCCTGTACACCGGTGCGTACCACCGCGCCCGCCCCGGCCTCAGCAGCGGGAAACAGCAGGCCGACGTCCTGCTGAGATTCGCGCCGTACGTCGCCGACGGGCGCAGCCTGCCGCCGATGCTGGACATCGAGTGGCCCCGGGCGGACTGGGGCCTGAACGACTGCTACAACCTGACACCGGCGCAGTTGGTGACCTGGATCCGGGACTTCGTCACCGAGATCGCGGCCCGCACCGGCCGCCAGGCCATGATCTACACGAACACGAACTGGTGGAACTCCTGCACGGCGGGGAGTTCGCTCTTCGCGGCCAATCCGCTGTTCCTCGCCAACTACTCGCAGAACCCGCCGCCGCTGCCGCCCGGCTGGGCGTCCTTCACCTTCTGGCAGCACGCCGCAGGCACCGCCATCCCCGGCTCCACCTGGTCCACCCCGGACCAGGACGTCTTCCAGGGTGACCACGCCGCCCTGGCCCGGCTGCTCGGCGGTCCGGCGACCAGCCTGCTGGCGACCGTGAACAGCCGGTACGTGACCGCGGAGAACGCCGGCGCCTCCGCGCTGATCGCCAACCGGGCCGCGATCGGCCCGTGGGAGCAGTTCGACCAGATCGACCTGGGCGACGGCCTGGTCGCCTTCCGCGCCCGGGTCAACGGCCGCTACGTCAGTGCCGACAACGCCGGCGCGGCACCGTTGATCGCCACCCGGACGCAGGTCGGCCCCTGGGAGAAGTTCCGGATCATCACCAACAGCGACGGCACGATCAGCCTGCTCGCCACCGTGAACAACCGGTACGTGACCGCGGAGAAGGCCGGCACCCTGCCGCTGATCGCCAACCGCACGGCGATCGGCAGCTGGGAGAAGTTCCGCTCGGTCGCGCCACCGGCCCTGGTGAACCTGCTGGCCACCGTGAACCTGCGCTACGTCAGCGCACCGAGCAGCGGCAGCCCGACGCTGATCGCCAAACGGACCGAGATCGGTCCCTGGGAGCAGTTCGACCAGATCAACCTCGGCGGTGGCCTCGTCGCGCTGCGGCTGCGGGGCAACGGTCGCTACGTCAGCGCGGAGAACGCCGGCGCCGCACCGCTCGTCGCCAACCGGACCACCGTCGGCTCCTGGGAGAAATTCCGGATCATCACCAACGCCGACGGCACGATCAGCCTGCTCGCCACCGTGAACAACCGGTACGTGACCGCGGAGAAGGCCGGCACCCTGCCGCTGATCGCCAACCGGACCGCCATCGGCTCGTGGGAGAAGTTCGTCCGGCTGACCACCTGATCTCCGGCGGCCAAGGCCTGACCGTCGCCCCGTTTGCCGCCCGGCCCGGCGGGAAACGAGCAGGGCCCGCCGACAGTCAGGAGCAGGCCGATGACGACCGTGGCGTACCGGAAGCCGTGCCATCGGGCGGACTCGTGCGGACAGGTCGTCCCAGACCGGGGTCGCCGGCGGGGCGGAGGTGCCCGGTGAACGGGCCGGTGGGCGACGAACCGGTCGGCAAGCTGGAACTGGTGCACACCTTCACCGGGGCGATGCCGACCGGGGTCAGCGTCTCGCACACCGGCCGGATCTTCGTCAACTTTCCCCAGTGGGGCGACGAGGTCCCGGCCACGGTGGTCGAGCTGCGGGACGGCACGGAGATCCCCTTCCCGGACCAGGCGTGGAACAACCCGTCCGGCGACGACGACGCGGGCGCGTTCGTCTCGGTGCAGAGCATCGTGGTCGACCCGGCCGACCGGCTCTGGGTGCTCGACACCGGTAGCCCGATGCTCCAGCCGACGAAACCCGGTGGGCCCAAGCTGGTCCGGATCGACCTGGACACCGACAGCGTGGCCCAGGTCATCACGTTCCCGGCGGACGTGGCGCTGCCCTCGACGTACCTCAACGACGTGCGCTTCGACCTGCGCCGCGGCGACGCCGGCACCGCCTACATCACCGATTCCTCCGTCTCCGGTCCGAACGGCATCATCGTGGTCGACCTGGCCAGCGGGGCCTCCTGGCGTCGGCTGCACGACCATCCGTCGACGAAGGCCGAACCCCTGCACATGTTCCGGCCGGTCGTCGAGGGCCGACCGTTCCTGGAACGGCCCGCCGACGGTCCACCGAAGCCGATGACGGTCGGCTCGGACGGCATCGCGATCTCCGCCGACGGCGTCCGGCTGCACTACTGCCCACTCGCGTCCCGACGCTGGTACAGCGTCGCCACCGACGCGCTCGTCGACCGCACGCTCGCGGAGACCGAGGTCGCCGCGACGGTCACCGACGAGGGTGACAAGGGCGGGGGCTCCGACGGCCTGGAGACCGACGACGCCGGCCGGCTCTACCTGACCTCGTACGAGCAGAACGCGGTGCTGCGCCGCCGGCCCGACGGCGAGTACGAGACGGTCGTGCACGATCCCCGGCTGCTCTGGCCCGACACCCTGTCCGTCGCCACCGACGGCCACCTGTACGTCACCGCCAACCAGGTCCACCGACAGGCCAGGTACCAGGGCGGACAGGACCTGCGACGCAAGCCGTACGCCCTGTTCCGGGTCCGCATCGACGCCGGACCGGTCCTGCTGCGGTGACCGGGGCGGCGCCGTTCCGCCATGTGGAAGGGGCACCAGCAATGTCACAGAGGCAGAACCCGGACCGGGTTCAAAAGACCGGGAACCGAGGAGATCGGGCGGCGAACCGCCCGCCGGCCGACGCGCTGACCGACGAGGACGCCCGAGCGCCGGACACCGCGCCGACCGAGGAGGAACCGACGGGGCGACCCGCGAACGCGTCCCGCAGTCCGGTGCCGGGTCCACCGTCCCCCTGACGCCGGGGCCGCGCCCCGGCGCCGTGAGGTGCTTCCGGGGCTGGACAGGAGCAGCACCACACTGCTCGGCAGCCGCCCCCGGGAAGCCGGGGACGGCTGCCCCTCGGTCAGCTGCTCAACCAGCGGTGGATGCAGTTCAGCAGGTCGTCGGCGTCGACCGGCTTGGTGACGTAGTCGCTGGCCCCGGAGGAGATGCTCTTCTCCCGGTCGCCGTGCATCGCCTTCGCGGTGACGGCGATGATGGGCAGGTCGGCGTAGCGCGGCATGGCGCGGATCGCCGCTGTCGCCGCGTACCCGTCCATCTCCGGCATCATCACGTCCATCAGGACGAGATCGATGTCGTCGTGCCGCATCAGCGTCTCGATGCCCTTGCGGCCGTTCTCGGCGTAGACGACGTCGAGTCCGTGCAGCTCCAGGATGTTGGTCAGCGCGAAGACGTTCCGGGCGTCGTCGTCGACCACCAGGACCTTGCGGCCGGTCAGCGCCGAGACCAGCGGGTCGCCGCCGGGCGCGGGCTCGGTCGTCGATGCCAGCAGCGGTACGACGCGCTCGGGGGCGCCCGCCGTCAGGTGCAGGACGATCCTCTCGCGCAGGTCGTCCAGGCTGCGCAGGATCTCCAGCGGCCGGTCGTTGGCCAACGCCTGCAGCAGGGTCTCCTGCCCCGGCGTCAGCGGCTGCCCGTGGTACGCCAGGACGGGCACGCTACGGAGGCTGGAGTTGTCGTCCAACGCCTTGAGCAGGGCCGTCCCACCGTCGTCGGACGTGTCCAGGTGCAGCACCAGCAGGTGGTGACGGTGGGCGGTGAGGGCCTCGACCGCCGACGCCGCGTCCACCGCCGTGGCGACGTCCACGCCGGAGCCGGCCCCCTCCGCGATGACGTTCTGGGCCAGCAGGGTGAGCAGCCCCTTGTCGTGGCGTTCGAGCACCAGCAGCCGCCGCTGCTCGCCACGCCGCACGCCGTCCGGCTCCGGCGCCACCGCGACCTGCCCGCCCGCGGGGACGGACCCGGCCTCGCCGGCCGCCGGCACGCTGGCCGGCAGGTAGAGGGTGAAGGTGCTCCCCTCCCCCAGGACGCTCTGCGCGGTGATCTGCCCACCGAGCAGCTGGGCGATCTCCCGGCTGATGGACAACCCCAGGCCGGTGCCCCCGTAACGTCGGCTGGTGGTGCCGTCGGCCTGCTGAAAGGCGTCGAAGATGGCGATCAGGTGCTGCTCGGCGATGCCGATGCCGGTGTCGATGACCCGGAACGCGATGACGTCCCGGGCCGCCCGCATGCCGTCCGGCAGCTCGTCCGGGCGGGCCCGCTCGATGCGCAGCTCCACCCTGCCCTTCTCGGTGAACTTGACCGCGTTGGAGACCAGGTTCCGCAGCACCTGACGCAGCCGCTGCTCGTCGGTGCGCACCTCGGTGGGGACGTCCGGCCCGGTGACCATCTCCAGCTCCAGGCCGCGCGGGGTGGTGAGCGGGCGGAAGGTGGCATCGACGTAGTCGCGCAGGACGGACACGTCGAACGTCTCCGGGTTGATGTCCATCTTGCCGGCCTCGACCTTCGACAGGTCGAGGATGTCGTTGATCAGTTGCAGCAGGTCGGTGCCTGCGGAGTGGATGACGGTGGCGTACTCGACCTGCTTGCCGGTCAGGTTCCGGCTCGGGTTCTGAGCCAGCAGCTGCGCGAGGATGAGCAACGAGTTCAGCGGCGTACGCAGCTCGTGGCTCATGTTCGCGAGGAACTCCGACTTGTACTTCGAGGCCAGCGCGAGCTGCTGGGCGCGGGTCTCCAGCTCCTGCCGGGCCTGCTCGATCTCGGAGTTCTTCGTCTCGATGTCGTGGTTCTGCCGGGCCAGCAGGGCGGCCTTGTCCTCCAGCTCGGCGTTGGACCGCTGGAGTTCCTCCGAGCGCGCCTGCAGTTCCTCCGACCGGGCCCGCAGCTCGGCGGCGAGGCGCTGCGACTCGGTCAGCAGCACGTCGGTACGGGCGTTGGCGACGATGGTGTTGACATTGACGCCGATGGTCTCGGTGAGCTGCTCGAGGAAGTCCCGCTGGACCTCGGTGAACCGGCTCATGCTGGCCAGCTCGATGACGCCGAGGACCTGGTCCTCGAAGAGGATGGGCAGCACCACGAGGTGCAGCGGCGCGGCGGCGCCCAGGCTGGAGGAGACGGTGACGTAGTCGGCCGGTACCGCGTCGACGACGATCGCCCGCTTGCTCACCGCGGCCTGCCCCACCAGGGAGTCACCGAGGGCGTACCGGCGACGGGTGGCATCGTGGCCGTAGCCACCGACGACCCGCAGGGCGCCTCCCGCGGCGCTGTCGTCGACCAGCAGGAACGTGCCGAGCTGCGCGGACACCAGCGGAGCGAGCTCGTTCATCACCAGACCGGCGACGACCTCCAGGTCGCGGTGCCCCTGCATGAGACCCGAGATGCGGGCCAGGTTGGTCTTGAGCCAGTCCTGTTCCTGGTTGGTGCGGGTGGTCTCGCGCAGCGACTCCACCATGGAGTTGATGTTGTCCTTCAGCTCGCCAACCTCGCCCGGGGCGTCCACCGTGATGGACCGGGTCAGATCACCGGTGGCGACGGCGCTGGTCACCTCGGCGATGGCGCGTACCTGGCGGGTGAGGTTCCCGGCCAGCTCGTTGACGTTCTCGGTGAGGCGCTTCCACGTACCGGAGACGCCCTCGACCTCGGCCTGACCGCCGAGGCGGCCCTCGCTGCCCACCTCCCGGGCGACGCGGGTGACCTCGGCCGCGAAGCTGGAGAGCTGGTCGACCATTGTGTTGATGGTGGTCTTCAGCTCCAGGATCTCGCCGCGCGCGTCGACGTCGATCTTCTTGGTCAGGTCGCCCTGCGCGACCGCGGTGGTCACCTGCGCGATGTTGCGGACCTGACCGGTCAGGTTGTTCGCCATCGAGTTGACGTTGTCGGTGAGGTCCTTCCAGGTGCCGGCGACGTTCGGCACCCGGGCCTGGCCACCCAGCCGGCCCTCGGTGCCCACCTCGCGGGCCACCCGGGTCACCTCGTCGGCGAACGCGCCGAGGGTGTCCACCATGGTGTTGATGGTCTGGGCGAGGACGGCGACCTCGCCCTTCGCCTCGACGGTGATCTTGCGGCTCAGGTCGCCCTGGGCGACGGCGGTGGCGACCAACGCGATGGACCGCACCTGATTGGTGAGGTTGTTGGCCATCTCGTTGACGTTGTCGGTGAGGTCCTTCCAGGTGCCGCCCACGTTGGACACCCGGGCCTGGCCGCCGAGGCGGCCCTCGGTGCCCACCTCGCGGGCCACCCGGGTGACCTCGTCGGCGAACGCGGAGAGCTGGTCGACCATCGTGTTGATGGTCTCCTTGAGGGCGAGGATCTCGCCGCGGGCGTCGACCCGGATCTTCTGCGTCAGGTCACCCTTGGCGACCGCGGTGGTGACCTCGGCGATGCTGCGCACCTGGGCGGTGAGGTTGTCCGCCATGACGTTCACCGACTCGGTCAGGTCCTTCCAGGTGCCGGAGACGCCCTTGACGTCGGCCTGGCCGCCGAGGCGGCCCTCGGTGCCGACCTCGCGGGCCACCCGCGTGACCTCGTCGGCGAACGAGGACAGCTGGTCCACCATCGTGTTGATGGTGTTCTTCAGCTCGGAGATCTCGCCATGCGCGGTGACGGTGATCTTCTGCGACAGGTCGCCCCGAGCCACCGCGGTGGCCACCTGCGCGATGCTCCGTACCTGGTCGGTGAGGTTGCCGGCCATCGAGTTGACCGAGTCGGTGAGGTCGCGCCAGGTGCCGGCTACGCCGCTGACCTGCGCCTGACCGCCGAGGCGGCCGTCGGTGCCCACCTCGCGGGCCACCCGGGTGACCTCGTCGGCGAACGACGACAGCTGGTCCACCATCGTGTTGATGGTGCTCTTGAGCTCCAGGATCTCGCCGCGGGCGTCGACGGTGATCTTCTGGGACAGGTCACCCCGGGCCACCGCCGTGGTCACCTGGGCGATGTTGCGGACCTGGCTGGTCAGGTTGCCGGCCATGAAGTTCACCGAGTCGGTGAGGTCGCGCCAGGTGCCGGCGACGCCGGGCACCTCGGCCTGGCCGCCGAGGCGGCCCTCGCTGCCCACCTCGCGGGCCACCCGGGTGACCTCGTCGGCGAACGACGACAGCTGATCCACCATCGTGTTGATGGTGATCTTCAGTTCGAGGATCTCGCCGCGCACGTCGACGGTGATCTTCTGCGACAGGTCCCCCCGCGCCACCGCGGTGGCGACCTCGGCGATGTCGCGGACCTGGTCGGTGAGGTTGCCCGCCATCGCGTTCACCGAGTCGGTGAGGTCCTTCCAGGTGCCCGAGACTCCGGGGACCTCGGCCTGACCACCGAGCTGCCCCTCGGTGCCCACCTCGCGGGCCACCCGGGTGACCTCGGAGGTGAACAGCGACAGCTGGTCGACCATGCCGTTGAACACGGTGGCGATCTCGCCGAGCAGGCCGTCGGCGTCCTCGGGGAGGCGGGTACCGAAGTCACCGTCGCGGACCGCGGTCAGACCGGCGAGCAACTGCCGCAGGCCCGGGTCGGCCATCGGGCCTCCGGCGCCCTGGATGGCGTCGCGTCGCCGCGGGACCGTCTGTTCGACCACCACTACCGCCTCGTCCGTAGCAGCTGGACGGCAGACCCGTCCGGCAATAGTTTCAACCGGGCAAGTATCCACACGTCAGTAGGCGCCCGCAGGGCGGGCACACCGCCGCGGAACCGCCGCTCTCCGGCACGGGCACGAGGGCGCCCGCCCCCGGTCACGGGAGCGGGCGCTCGCGAGCGTCAGGCCGCGTCGGACGCGCGGGACTCAGCAGTCGGTCAGCTGGCCGCGCAGCTTGGTGAGAGCGCGGGTGAGCAACCGGGAGACGTGCATCTGGGAGACACCCACCCGAGCGGCGATCTCGCTCTGGGTCAGGTTGCCGTAGAAGCGGAGGGTGAGGATCTTCTGCTCGCGCTCGTCGAGGGTGGCCAGCGCGGGGCCGAGGGCCACGCGCAGCTCCGCCAGCTCGAACTCGTTGTCCTCCGCGCCGAGGGTGTCGGCCAGCTCGGTGGCGCTGTCACCGTCTCCGATCGGGGTGGAGAGCGAGACGGCGTTGTAGGCACGCGCCCCTTCCAGGCCCTCGAGGACCTCTTCCTCGGTGATGTCGAGGTGGGCGGCGATGTCGGCCACCGTCGGCGCGCGGTTCAAGGTCTGCATGAGGGTGCCGTTGGCCTCGGAGATCCGCAGCCGGAGCTCCTGCAGTCGACGCGGCACCCGGATGTTCCAGGTGCGGTCGCGGAAGTGGCGCTTGATCTCGCCGAGGATGGTCGGGATGGCGAAGCCGGCGAAGTCGACCCCGCGGGAGGCGTCGAACCGGTCCACCGCCTTGATCAGCCCGAGCGCGGCGGTCTGGGCCAGGTCGCCGTTGGGCTCGCCGCGGCCGCTGTAGCGGAAGGCCAGGTGGTTGGCGAGCGGCAGCCACGCCTCGATGACCTGGTCGCGCAGGGCCGGCCGGTCGGGGTGCCCCGCGGGCAGGGCAGCCAGGGCGGCCATCAGCTCGCTGGCGCGGGATTCGTCGCCAGCCACCGGGGCCGTGCGGGCGTCGGTGGTCGTCGTCGGCGCGGTGCTGGTGGTGATCATGGTGCCCTTCCTGTGCTGCGGGGCCGGCGCACGGAGGAACACCGACCGTGCGAGTCACCTTAGACCAACGACTACCGCCATATCAACCGAACGGACGATGGATGAAGCCGACAATTCGGCGTATCCGGCGCGGCGAGGGGGTCGGGACGGAGGAACAGGTCGGTAAGGAAACGATCGAGCAGCACCATCCGGTGCCTCGGGCGGGACGTGTCGGGACCGACGAGCTTGCCCGCCGTCGGGCGTACCGCTGCCGACCTCGACGACGTCGGGATGGTCCGTCCTGATGGACGAGTGGCCGGAAGCCGGCGGAAGGACGACGCGCGCTCAGGCCGTCGCCGACGGCCCTGCGACAGAGTCCGGCTCGGACGATCACGGGGGGAACCGTCCGAGCCGGATGGGCACAACATACACCCGGCGCCCGGACTGCGCCGTCCCGCAACGCCTTCCGGACCAACCGATCGCGGCCGGCGCTCGGGCCCGTCCGGCTCGAACGCGAACCGGGGCCGATCTCAGCGTTGGTCGCCCACCTGAGGACCACCGGGCGCATCGTCGCGCCGGACCACGGACGGGCTCAGCGGGGCGCCGGGGACGGCCGAGGGCTGCAGGCACACGGTGACGGTGGCGGTGAGGCCGTGGAGGTGACGGGTCAGCACGAGCCCCTCGCTCAGCTGGTGTGCCAGCCACAGGCCCCGTCCCCCGGCGGCGTCCGCGGCGGACAACCGCACCGGCAGCGTCCCCCCGCCGCCGCCCTGGTCGGTGACCTCGCAGATCAGCACGTCGCCCTCGCGGCGCAGGACCAGGCGGCCGTGGCCGCCCCCGTGCCGTACGGCGTTCGTGACGAGTTCGTGGACGGCGAGGACGAAGTCGTAGCCGGCGTCCCCGGTCAGCCCGAGAGCGGTCACCTCGACCCGTAGCCGGTGCCGCAGGGCCGCGACCGTCTCGGCAGTGAAGTCCTGCAAGAGCAACGGGACGGCCAACCCGGCGCCCGGCTCCGGGCGAGCCGGTGCGGATGCCCCGTCATCGCTCACGCTGGCAGATTACTCACTGCCGAGATTTCCGCGACCCTTGCCAAAGAGCAAGAATCCCAGGTCAGCACGGACAGCACCAGCAGGTGCGCAGCCACCCCGCACCGGCTCATCGCCACAGCCTGAGGCAGTTCCTGCCGAATCCGGCGGTTGCCCGCGAACACCTCCGGGCCACCCGCGCCTCCCTATCCTGAGGTGGTGCGAATCACTCCAGGCAACCCCGAACCGGGCTGTGCCGAGGTGGCGCACGCCCGGGTCGCCGGGTCGGCTCGGGAGAGAGCTGACGGCCGTGGCCGCCGGTTGTGAGCTGTGCGGCGGGAAGCTGCCGCCGGCGTGGGTGCTGGCGTACCAGGAAGGTGAAGCGGCCGGCGAAGGCACCCGGGAAACGATGCTGACCCTGGGAAACGGCTATCTCGCCACCCGAGGCGCAGCCCCGGAGGCGTCGTCCGACGGTGTCCACTACCCCGGCACCTACCTGGCGGGTTTCCACAACCGCCTGGCCGGCGACGGGCGGCGGCCGGGTGGCGAGGAGAGCATCGTCAACCTTCCGAACTGGCTGCCGTTGACGTTCCGTCCCGCCGGCGGCGCCTGGTACGCACCGGGGCGGGGCCGACCGGTGCACGAGCACCGGGTGCTGGATCTCCGGCACGGCCTGTACCTGCGCGAGCTGGTGGTCGTCGACCAGCAGCAGCGGCGGACCCGGGTCCGGCAGCGGCGCCTGGTGTCCATGGCGAATCCCCACCTGGCCGCGCTGGAGACGCGTGTCATCGCGGAGAACTGGTCGGGACGGTTGGAGGTCAGATCGGCAATCGACGGTGGAGTCGTCAACGCCAACGCGACGGCCACCACCGGTACGCGCGGTCGACACCTCACTGACGTCCACAGCGGCACGGACGGCCCGGAGACCCTCTGGTTGACGGCGCTGACCACCGGCTCCCGGCAGCGGGTCGCCGTCGCCGCACGCACCACGATCAGCGCCGACGCCGCTCACGCCCACACCTCACCCGCCGACCTGCACGGGCCGGACGAGGTGGCTCAGGTGTTCGGGATCGATGTGACGCCTGGGGAGCCGGTGGTGGTGGAGAAGACGGTGACGGTCTTCTCCGGACGGGACCGGGCGGTGCACGATCCGTTGACGGCGGCCCGCATGGAGTTGCGCTCCGCGGGCCCGTTCGACCTCCTGCTGGCCGAGCATGCCGCCGCCTGGGCCTGCCTGTGGGAACGGTTCCGGCTCGACGTCGGTGAGGAACACGTCTGGCAGCTACCGGTACGGGTGTACACCTTCCACCTGCTGCAGACCCTCTCGCCGCACACGGTCGACCTGGACGCCGGGGTGCCCGCCCGGGGTCTGCACGGCGAGGGCTACCACGGACACGTCTTCTGGGACGCGCTGTTCGTCTACCCGTACCTGAATCTGCGGCTGCCGGAGCTGACCCGGGCGTTGCTGGAGTACCGCCACCGACGGTTGACCGCCGCCCGCCGGCAGGCGGCGGCCGCGGGGATGACCGGAGCGGTGTTTCCCTGGCAGAGCGCCACCAGCGGACGCGACGAGAGCCCTTCCCGGACGCCCTCCCCGGTCACCGGTGGATGGGTGGACGACTACACCGGCCGGCAGCACCACGTCAACCTGGCGGTGGCGTACTCCGTGTGGCGGTACTGGGAGACAACCGGCGACCTGTCCTTCTTCGTGGACCGCGGCGCCGAGTTGCTGGTCGATACCGCGCGGTACTGGGCCGGACTGGCCACCTACGACCCGTCGGACGACCGCTACGACATCCGGGGAGTGCTCGGGCCGGACGAGTACCACGACGGGTACCCCGGCCGGCCGGGCCAGGGACTGGACAACTGCGCGTACATCAACGTGATGGTCGCGTGGGTGCTCGGCCGGGCCGACGAGGCGTGCGCGATCCGCGAACGGCACCCGGGCGCGGCGCCGTGGCGAACCGTCCCCATCGAGGCCGAGGAACGCCGGCGGTGGGGGCACATCGCCCGCCGGCTCCGCCTCACCTTCATCGAGGACGGGATCCTGGCCCAGTTCGAGGGGTACGGCGACCTGGCGGAGCTGGACTGGGACCGGTACCGGCGGCGGTACGGCGACCTGCGGCTGGTCGGGCCCCTGTTGCAGGCCGAGGGCGAGGACCCGAACCGCTACAAGATCTCCAAACAGGCCGACGTGCTCATGCTGCTGTACCTGTTCAGCGCCGAGGAACTCACCGACCTGGTCCGCGGCATGGGCTACCCGTTCGACCCGGCCCGGATCCCCGCCACCGTCGACTACTACCTCTCCCGCACGACGCACGGTTCCACGCTCAGCCGGGTAGCCCACGCCTGGGTACTGGCCCGCACCGACCGGCGGCGGTCCTTCGACATGCTGCTGGCCGCGCTCGGCACCGACCTGGCGAGCCCGGAGCACAGCTCGACCCGGGAGGGCATCCACCTCGGCGCGACCGCCGGAACACTGGACATCCTCCAGCGCTGCTACACCGGCCTGGAGGTCCGCGGGGACGTGCTCCGACTCAACCCGCTGCTGCCCGAGGGGCTGGACCGACTCGACTGCGTGATCCGGTACCGCAACCGGTTGATTAGGCTGCACCTGGACCACGAGCAGGTACGGATCTCGGCGGCCCCCGGGGCGGACGAACCGGTCCCGGTCGCCGTCCGGGACAGGTCCTTCCTGCTCTCCCCCGGCAGCACCGTCACCGTCGCCCTGCACCGGCCGCCCACGCCCGGCTGATCCCACACAACCGCGGGACGGCGACGTCGGACCGCGGCAGGTCGCGTTCGGGGTGCCCCCTCCTCAGCCCTGCCGGGCCTTCTGGCGCGGGTCGGCCTTGTTGATCACGAACAGCTTGCCCCTCCGGCGGACCACGATCGAGTTCACCCTGTTCTTCAAGCCACGCAGGGAGCTTCTGACCTTCATCGCACGGGCCACCCCTTCTCCGGACGTGTGCCGTTCGGCGAACGCGTACCCGGCGCGACCCGGGTCATTCCGACGAGGCGGCGTAGAGCCTCGGGCTTCGGGAATCGGACCTCCTGCCGACCGGCGGCCTCGCCCGCCGGCGATGACCAGGAAGGCGGAGAGATGGGCACGCAGAGCATCGTGCGGTGGCTCGACGACGTCTCGTCGGGGGACGTCGCCGTGGTGGGCGGCAAGAACGCCTCCCTCGGGGAGATGATCCGCACCCTGTCGTCCCAGGGCGTACGGGTGCCGGGCGGGTTCGCCGTCACCGCTCAGGCGTACCGGGAGCTGCTGGACGCCAACGACATGGGTACCCGGATCGCCGCCCGGATCGACGCGCTGCACCAGGGCGCGGAGCTGGCCGAGGTCGGTGGCGCCATCCGCCGGATGTTTCTCGACGCCGAGGTCCCGCCGGTCGTCGCCCAGGCTGTGCGGGACGCCTACCGCGGGCTCGGGTCCCGCCTGGGGCGGGAGGACCCGGATGTGGCGGTGCGCAGCAGCGCCACGGCCGAGGATCTCCCCGAGGCCAGCTTCGCCGGCCAGCAGGAGACCTACCTCAACGTCCGGGGCGAGCAGGCGCTGGTGGAGGCCTGCAAGCGCTGCTACGCGTCCCTCTTCACCGACCGCGCGATCAGCTACCGGGAACACCACCGTTTCGACCATCTCAAGGTGGCGTTGTCCATCGGGGTCCAGCAGATGGTCCGCTCCGACGAGGCCGGCGCGGGGGTGATGTTCTCCATCGACACCGACAGCGGGTTCCCGCGGGTGGTGCTCATCAACGCCTCATGGGGTCTGGGCGAGTCGGTCGTCGCGGGAAAGGTGGACCCGGACGAGTACCTGGTCTTCAAACCGTTGCTGGCGAACCCGGAAGCGACCCCGGTGATCTCGAAGAAGGTCGGCGGGAAGCGCTTCAAGATCGTCTACAGCGATTCCGTCGGTGACCCGACCCGGACCGTCGACACCAGCGATGCGGAACAGGCCGCGACCGTCCTGAGTGACCACGAGATCCTGCAGCTGGCCCGCTGGGCCACCGCGATCGAGGACCACTACGGCCGCGCGATGGACATGGAGTGGGCCAAGGACGGCGAAACCGGTGAGATCTACCTCGTCCAGGCCCGGCCCGAGACGGTCCACGTGCACAAGGAGGCGTCGACCCTGCGGTCGTACCGGTTGATCGGCCAGGGCGAACGCCTGGTCGCCGGCCTGGCCGTCGGTGATGCGATCGCCGCGGGCACGGTCTGCAACCTGCGCAGCGCGGCCGAGATCGACCGGTTCCAGGACGGCGCGGTGCTCGTCACCGGCGCGACCGACCCCGACTGGGAACCGATCATGAAGCGGGCGGCGGCCATCGTCACCGACCACGGCGGTCGGACGTCACACGCTGCCATCGTCAGCAGGGAGCTGGGCGTGGCCGCCGTCGTGGGCACCGGCGACGCCACCAGCCGGCTGTCCGACGGGCAGGAGATCACCGTCTCCTGTGCCGAGGGCGAGGAGGGGCACGTCTACCGGGGCCTCCTCGACTACGACGATCGGGAGATCGACCTCGCCCAGATCCCCGACACGAGGACCGAGGTCATGCTGAATCTGGCCGAGCCGGCCGCGGCCTTCCGGTGGTGGCGGCTGCCGGCCGACGGCGTGGGCCTGGCCCGGATGGAATTCATCATCAACAACCACATCAAGATCCACCCGATGGCCCTGGTCCGTTTCGCCGACCTCGGCGACGAGGCGGCCCGTCGGCAGATCGCCGAGCTGACCCGGGGCTACGACGACAAGACCGAGTTCTTCGTCGAGCACCTCGCGTACGGGATCGCGCGCATCGCCGCCGCGTGGTGGCCCAAGCCGGTCATCGTCCGAATGAGCGACTTCAAGACCAACGAGTACGCCAGGCTCATCGGCGGCGAGCCCTTCGAGCCGGCGGAGGAGAACCCGATGCTGGGCTGGCGAGGAGCCAGCCGCTACTACAGCGAGGACTACCGGGAGGGCTTCGCGCTCGAGTGCCGCGCCCTCCGCCGGGTACGCGACGAGATGGGGCTCAGCAACACCGTCGTCATGATCCCGTTCTGCCGTACCCCGCAGGAGGCCGACCACGTCCTCGACACCATGGCCGGGCAGGGTCTGATCCGCGGCCGTAACGGCCTGCAGGTCTACGTCATGGTGGAGATCCCGTCCAACGTCCTGCTCGCCGCCGAGTTCGCCGAACGCTTCGACGGATTCTCCATCGGGAGCAACGACCTCACCCAGCTCACCCTCGGCGTCGACCGCGACTCCGAGCGGCTCGCACCCCTGTTCAACGAGCGCGACCCGGCCGTCACCAGGAGCATCGAGGCCGTGATCGCCTCGGCGCACGACAGCCGCCGGAAGGTGGGCCTGTGCGGCCAGCGCCCCAGTGACGACCCGGAGTTCGCCCGCCTGCTGGTCCGTGCCGGCATCGACTCCGTCTCCGTCGCGCCGGACAGCTTTCTCGCCGTGAAGGACATCATCGCCGCCGCCGAGCGGCAGCATCGGCCGCACGACCGGCACGACTGACCCTGCCGAGGAACGCGGCCATGGACGGCCAGGCCGACCGCGCGCGCCGTTTGTCGGTGCGGTGAACGGGTAGACGCCGCATCCACTCAAGAGGAAGGGCCCGATGGTGGACGACAACGGTTTCATCGACTCCGTGGCGAGGCGCTCCGGGACGTCAACCGAGCAGGCGACCGCCCTCACCCGGGCCACGCTGACCACCCTGTCGGAACGGATCGACGGAGGCGAGGCCCGGGACCTCGCCGCCCAGCTCCCCGAAGGGCTCCGGCCGTACGCCTTCGCCGCCAGCGAGACCGCCGAGCGCTTCGGGTTCGACGTGTTCGTGCAGCGGATCGCCGGACGGGCCGACGTCGACCCGGCGTTGGCGGAGACCGGTGCCCGCGCGGTCTTCGACACCCTGCGCGAGGCCGTGACCGCCGACGAGTACGACGACGTGGTGGCGCAACTCCCGGCCGAACTGTCGCAGGTCGCCAACCCGGTGCCGCCGTTCAATGTGCAGCAGGGCCGCGGCTAGCGCGCTGGGCCACCACGATTCAGGGTCCTGCCCCTTCCCGGGCAGGACCCTGAACCCGTGTCGGGTACCTACGTTCCCACGTGGCGAGGTTGGAGCTGATTGGCCGACGGCCCGGTCAGCTGCCAGAACTCCTTCGGTAGCTGGTCGATGACGTCCCCGTACTCCTTCGCGCTGGCCGACTCGCGAAGCGTGTCCAGCACGGCACGGGCACCGTCGGTCGCCGTCTGAAGGTCCACCGCGGCCCGCGACTGGATCCGCTCGAAGAATTCGGCGAGTCCGAACGGTTCCGGATCTTCCATGGGCTTGCGCACGTAGGCCCGTAGCTCCTCGGGGAGCTGGGAGGCGAGGTCCCGCGCTTGGCCACCACTGATGCGTTCCGCCAACGTCTCGAGCGTGGCGCGGGTAATGGGCTCCGCCTGCGCCGGTGACATCTTAGGTCGCGCCGCGACGGACTGGATGAACTCGGTGTGGTTCACCTCGGATCCCCTCTCGAAACCGGATTGCGGCGGATACCCGTGCCCGCGGCGGTGAAACCGCCTGCTCCGGACCCTCACGGTCAGGTGGGTTATCGCGGTTCCGCGGTGGCGGGCAGGAGGTGTCGTACCTCCGGTTCGCCCCCGGCGAGTTCCTTCACGCGTTCCTCCGCCTCCTGGTCGACTCCGGTCAGCCGGCCGCCGTGCTGGCGTAGGTGCTCGTCCCAGGACGGCACCAGGTAGACCTCGACGAAGCGGGGCGGGCATTCGCCCTCGCGGAACAGCCCCCACTGCATCGCCCCGGTGCGCTGCCGGAACCCGCGGACCACGTCCATCGCGTCGATGAACTCCTGTTCACGCTCCGCCGGGACGGTGTAGGCCACCGTCACCAGCACCGGGCCCACCCGGGGATCCGGTTCGAGGGCGAGTTCCAGCGGGGGCAGGTAGGCGGTCGGGTCCTTGGTCACCCCCCGCAGCTCCGGGAGCGGCCAGACCTGCGCGGTCAGCGCGCCGACCAGCATCAGCCCGCCCGCCACCAGCAACGCGGCGACCAGGCCGGCGGTGTCGGCCACCACGCCCCAGATGAACGCGCCGACCGCCTGCCCGCCGCCCTGCACCACCTGATAGACCGCGAGGCCGCGGGCGCGTACCCAGCCGGGCAGGAAGAGCTGCATCTCGGCGTTGACGTTGGCGAGGACGGTCACCCAAGCCAACCCGGCCGGCAGCAGGGCGATCAGCACCACCGGGACGATCTGGACGGTGGCCACCACGATCAGCGCGCCGCCGTAGAGCGCGCCGGCCACCAGGAGGAATCGGTTGGCCGACATCCGGTTCCGGATCCACGGCAGCAGCAGGCCGCCCACGATGGCGCCCACGCCGAGGGCCGCAAGCAGCAGGCCGTACCCGCTGGAGTTCATGTTGAGCCGGCGGGCGGCCACCAACGGCAACAGCGCCCAGAGCGCGCTGGCCGGCATCACGAAGACCAGCGCGCGCCGGAGCAGGCGGCGGACGATCGGCGAGTGCCGCACGTACCGGCCGCCGGCGCGCAGGGCCGCGGTGAAGGGCTCGGGCACCTCGACCGCGCGGGCGTTACCGGGCCGCCAGCGGATCAGCGTGAGGGCGAAGACCAGAAACGCCACGGCGTTGAGGCCGAACACCGGGGCCGCGCCCAGATGGGCGACCAGCAGACCGGCCACGGCGGGGCCGACGGCTCGGGCGATGTTGACGCTGATGGAGCCGAGTGCGGACGCCGCCCGCAGCTGCTCGCGGGGCACCAGCTCGGGAATCACCGCCGCCCAGGCGGGCAGGGTGAGCGCCTGGCCCACACCGAAGGCGAAGGTGAGGGTGAGCAGCAGCGCCGGCGGCATCCGGTCGGTCGCGGTCAACACGGTCAACGCCGCGGCCACCGCGACCATGAACAGCTGCACCGAGATCAGCAGGTGCCGGCGGTCCAGGGCGTCCGCCAGCGCGCCCGCCGGCAACGCCAGCAGCAGCATCGGCAGCAGGCTGGCGGTCTGCACCAGGGCGACCAGGGTCGAGGCGTTCGGCTGGTGGATCAGCAGCCACTGGGCGCCGACGGTCTGCATCCAGGTGCCGATGTTCGCGCCGAGCAGGGCCAGCCACAGACTGCGGTAGACGGTGATTCTCAGCGGGCTCCACGCCGAGACCGGACGCTCGGCGGTGGCGGCGCCGGTGGCGCCGCCTTCGGCGGTCACCAGCGCCCGTCCGCGCGGAGCACGAGTTCGCTGGAGACGTAGAGGTCGTCGGGGGCGAGCAGCAGCAGCCGGACGACCTCGGTGGCGACCTGCTCGGGCAGGGCGTAGATCTCGTCGAGGAACTGAGCGCCGACCCGCTCCTGCAACCGGGTCGGCATCGGCCCGGGATGCAGCTGCATCACCTTGATCCGGTTGCTGTGCTGCGCCTCGGCCAGCGACTCCACCAGGCTGGTGCCGTAGCTCTTGGTCGCCCGGTAGACCGGGATGCCGGGCCTGGCCTTCACCACGGCCATCGCGCCGGTGTACACCACGTTGCCGAAACCCTGTCGGTGCAGGTGGTACAGCGCCTCTCGGAGCACGTACGTGGTGCCGAGGGCGTTGACCTCGACGGCGCGGCGGATCTGCTCCGGGGGCAGGTCCAGCAGGTCACCGCCCGCCCACACCGAGGCGCAGGTCACCACCCCGTCGATCAGGCCGTACCGGTCGACGACCTCCGCGAACGCGGCGCGTACCTGCTCGTAGGAGGAAACGTCACAGACGAGGCCGGTGCAGCCCAGATCGTCCGCGACGGCAGAGACCTCGTCCGGCACATCGCCGAGGACGGTGACCCGGTGGTCGGTGCCGAGCTGGCGGGCGACCGCCAGACCGAGCCCGCTGGTCCCACCGACCACCACGAAGGTTCTGGCACCCATGTCCCTCCAGCCGTCGCCACGTACGAGCGGTCCGCGGTGCGCGGCGCTGCCTTCCCGCTGTCGCCCGTTCCACACCCGGCCAGGGCCCCGGCGGGGCTCTTCGCCGATCCGCTCCGGCCGGGGTCCGCGATGACCGAGACTGGAGACGACCCAGTACCGCGGCGCGCATGCCGCTCGTGAGCACCGGGAGACGTGATGAGCTCAGTCGGAGACCGGATCAAGGGATTCTGGAACAGCCCGCAGGCCCGCAAGCTGATGCAGAGCGGGCGACGCCAGGCGGCGAAGCCAAGCACCCAGCAGAAGCTGCGGCAGATCGCGGACCGGATGACCGGCCGGTCGTCGCCACGCCGCTGACCGGTGATCCCGCGCGGCCGGTGCCCGACGACGAACTCCGGCAGCGGGTCGGGTCGGCCCGGGCCGCGCGGCTGGCCACCGTCGACGCGGACGGTCGTCCACACCTGGTGGTGGTGTGCTTCGTCCTGCTCGGCGACGTCGCGTACCACGCCGTCGACGAGAAGCCCAAGCGTCACCGGCGGTTGCGCCGGCTGGAGAACATCCAGGCCACCGGGCGCGCCTGCCTGCTCGTCGACGAGTACGACGAGGACTGGTCGAAGCTGTGGTGGGTCCGGCTGGACGGGCACGGCCGGCTGGTGGACGACCCGGCGGAGGAGGCCACGGCTCGCGCGACCCTGGCCGCGAAATATCCGCAGTACGTCGAGCGGCCGCCGGGCGGACCGGTGGTCGCGGTCGGGGTGACCCGATGGTCGGCATGGTCGGCGACGGAAGGAACCGTGGACCCGGCCGGGTGAGCGCCGCGATGCGCGGTTCGGCCCGGTCAGGGTGCCGGAGCGAGAGCGTCGAGCACCTCGGCGGCCCGGCGCATCGACGCGTCGGGGTCGGCCCGGGGCGAGCCGATCTCCGGGTCGAAGTTGAGGTCGACGAACAGCTCGGTGATGCCGGCCGCGGCCAGTCGGCCGAGGTCCGAGCGGATCTGGTCGATCGTGCCGGTGAGCGGCTCACGATCGGCCGCACCGGCTCGGCGTACCCGGACGGCTCCCCGACAGACGAAGCGCAACGAGCGGGGGTCGCGCCCCGCCTCCACCGCGGCCGCCCGGACCGTCCCGATCGCCTCGCCGATGCCCTTCAGGTCGGCCTGGCTGCCACTGATCCAGCCGTCGGCCAGCCGACCCGCCCGGCGCAGCGCCTCGGGTGCGTGCCCGCCGAGCAGGATCGGCGGGTGCGGCCGCTGCACCGGCTTCGGCTCCATCCGGGTGGGCGGGATCCGGTAGAACTCGCCGCGATGCTCGATGACGTCGTCCTGCCAGAGCGCGCGCAGCACGTCGAGGAATTCGGCGGCCCGCCGGCCCCGGCGGTGTCTGCTCGCCCCGGTCGCCTGATATTCCTCGTCCGACCACCCCAGACCGAGTCCGACATCCAGCCGTCCCCCGGCGAGGATGTCGAGGGTCGCGGTCTGCTTCGCCAGCAGCACCGGTGAGACGAACGGCATGTCCAGCACCGCGACCCCGAGCCGGATCCGGGTGGTGCGGGCGGCGAGGAACGCCAACGTGGCCAGCGGATCCTGCACGCTGTGGTAGGTCTCGCTCCAGCTCAGGTCGGCGGGCACCAGCAGGCGCTGGAACGTCCACAGCGAGTGGTACCCGAGCTGCTCGGCGCGGCGGGCGACGTGGACCATGTTCTCCGGCGTCGCCCACGAACCGGACACGGGCGGGGCGAATCCAACCCGCACCGGTCAGCGACCCTCCCTGCGGACGGCACCGGTCGAGGCCGGCGTCATCTGCTCGGTCAACCGCCGGTGGAGCGCGGTGAGTGCCGGGCTGACCGTGGCGGCCAGGGGCGCCGGGTCCACCAGCCTCCGCGCCGCCTCGGGCAGCCAGGCGAGTTCGGCGTCGAACCGGCGGCGGGCATCGCGTACCTCACCAGCGGGATCGGCCGGGTCGAGCCGACGGCCGTCGCGCATGACCGGCACGAGCAGCGGTTGCCGGTCGGCCGGTGACGGTTCGTCCCGCAATCCCACCACGTCACCGCTGGCGCCGGTGGCGTCGCGGTAGACCTGCTTGGCACCGGGCAGCGTGGCCTTGCCGGGCGACAACTTGAGCACCGGCCGCTCGCCGACGGCGACAAGCTTGTAGGCGCTGTCGAGGGACGGTGCGTCGTAGGAGACGCCCATCCGCGTCCCCACCCCGTACGCGTCGATCGGTGCGCCCTCGGCGACCAGCGCCGCGATGACGTCCTCGTCGAGGCTCCCGCTGGCCACGATCTGGGCCTCGGTGAGCCCGGCGCCGTCGAGGATCGCCCGGGTCTGCCGGGCCAGCGTCGGGAGGTCCCCCGAATCGAGCCGGACGCCGACCGGCCCGGTCAGGCCCAGCTCGGCGATGACGTCGACGGCGGCCCGCACCCCGGCGGGCGTGTCGTAGGTGTCGACCAGGAACACCGGGTTCGTGGGAAAGTCGGCGGCGAAGGCGCGGAACGCGGCCCGCTCGTCGGGGAACGCCTCGACGTACGAGTGCGCCATCGTCCCGGAGGGTCGCAGCCCGTACCGTCGGGCGGCCTCGACATGGCTGGTGGCCGCGAAGCCGGCGATGGCCGACGCCCGGGCCACGGCCGCTCCGGCCTCGATCCCCTGCGTCCGGCGGAAGGCGAAGTCGATCAGCTGCGCGCCGCCGGCGGCGAGCCGGCAGCGGGCGGCCTTGCTGGCGATGGTGGTGTGGAAGGTGAGCAGGTTCAGCACCCCGGTCTCCACGAGCTGCGCCTCCGCGATCGGTGCGGTGACCTCCAGCAGCGGCTCGTCGGCGAAGACCACCCTCCCCTCCGGCACGGCCCACACGTCGCCGGTGAACCGCAGCCGGGCGAAGGCCTCCAGGGTTCGCTGGTCGAACCCGAGCTCCCGCAGGTAGGCCAGCTCGTCCTCGTCGAACCCGAAGCCTTCCAGGAACGCCAACGCCTCGGCCAGCCCGGCGGCCACCAGGAAGCCGCGTTGCGGCGGCAGACGGCGGACGAACAGGCTGAACGTGGCCGGCTCCACCATGTCGCGGCGGAGGTAGCTGGCCGCCATCCGCAGCTCGTACAGGTCGGTCCGCAACCCGGTCATGCCACCTCCTGCGCCACGCCACCACTGTGGTGGACCCTGCGGCGGATCGTGCAGGAAATGGGAAATCCGGTCAGGCGTGGACGGACGGCGACCGTCGGGCCCCGGGCCAGCTCGGCCGGGACCCGCAACTGGCCCGGGCGCCCCTCAGGCGTCGATCCGTTCGATGACAGTGGCGTTGGCGGTGCCGCCGGCCTCGCACATCGTCTGCAGGCCGTACCGGCCGCCGGTGCGTTCCAGCGTGTGCAGCAGAGTGGTGGCCAGTCGGGTGCCGCTCGCGCCGAGCGGGTGTCCGATGGCGATGGCGCCGCCGTCGATGTTGACCTTCGCCGGGTCGGCGCCGGTTTCCGCGAGCCAGGCCAGCACGACGGACGCGAACGCCTCGTTGACCTCGAAGGCGTCGATGTCGCCGATGGCGAGCCCGGCGCGGGCGAGCACCTTGGCGGTGGCCGGGATGATGCCGGTCAGCATGAGGATCGGGTCGTCACCGACGACTGTGGCGGTGTGGATGCGTGCGCGGGGACGCCAGCCCCGCTGCCGGGCGATCTCGCTCGTGGTGAGCAGGAGCGCCGCCGAGCCGTCGTTGAGCGGGCTGGAGTTGCCGGCGGTCACCTTCCAGTCGAGGTCCCCGAACCGCCGGGTCCAGTGCTCCCCGGCGAACGCCACCGGCAGCGCGGCGAGCCGGTCGACGGTGGTGCCCGGGCGGATGGTCTCGTCGATGGCGAGTTCCGCTGCCCCGGGCAGCGGGGCGACCTGGGCGTCGAAGTGGCCGTCCCGCCACGCCTCGGCGGCCCGCCGGTGGCTGGTGGCGGCGAACTCGTCGAGCTGCGTACGGGACAGGGCCCACTTGCGGGCGATGAGCTCGGCGGCGACGCCTTGCGGGATGAGGCCACCGGGGTACCGCGCGGCGACGCCGGGACCGGCGAAGTCGGTGCGTACGCCGTCGACGACCGCCGCACTGCCGATCGGCACCCGGCTCATCGACTCGACGCCCGAGGCGATGACGATGTCGTACGCCCCGGCGACGAGGCCCTGGGCGGCGAAGCTCAGGGCCTGCTGGCTGCTGCCGCACTGCCGGTCCACGGTCACGCCCGGCACGGACTCGGGCAGCCCGGCGGCGAGGGCGGCGAGCCGGGTGGTGTTGGTGCTCTGCTCCCCCACCTGGGCCACGGCGCCGCCGATCACGTCGTCGATCTCCGTCGGGTCGAGCCCGGGCACCCGTGCGACGAGGCTGCGCAGCGTGTGCGCGTGCAGGTCCACGGGATGAACGTCGGCATACGCGCCGCCCCGCTTGCCTTTGGCCACCGGTGTCCGTACCGCCTCGACGATGACTGCGTCGCGCATCGCTGTCTCCTGAACGTCGACCCGATCCCGGACCGATCGGTCCGGGACTGAACGGTCCGATCGTGCGCCGCAGCCCACAGCGCGGTCAATGGTTGCCGGACCGATCGGTCCGTTATCCTCGCCACAGCGGAACAACAGGGAAGAGGGACGATGGCGCGTACGGCGGACCGGGGAAGCCGGGAACGCATCCTCACCACGGCCGCCGGCCTGTTCTACCGGCACGGCGTCCGCGCCGTGGGCATGAACCAGGTCATCGAGGCCGCCGGCTGCGGCAAGAACCTCCTGTACACGCACTTTCCGAGCAAGAGCGATCTGGTGGCCGCCTACCTGCGCGCCTGCCGCCGCGAGCGGGACCGCTCCGCCGCCGCCGCGACCGGCGAGGTAGCTGGTGACGACCCGGCCGCGCACCTGCTCGCGCTCGTCGGAGAGATCGCCGCCACGGTGCGGCGACCGGACTTCCGAGGGTGCGCGCTCCGGATCTACCTCACCGAGTTCCCCGACGACGACGGCGAGCCGGCCCGACTGGCCCGCGACTACCTGCGGGACACCCGCGCCGAGATCGACCGGCTGGTGGCCCGCTTGGGCGTCGTCGAGCCCGACCATCTCGCCGACCGCATCTGGCTGATCACCGAGGGCCTCTACGGCAGCGCCGGCCGACCCGATCCCGCCGCGACCGCCGCCACGGCGATCCGCCTCGTCGAGGACCTCCTCACCGCCGCCGCACCGCGCTGAACGGCCACGGCGACGACGGCCCTCAGATCGCCGTCCTCGCCAACCTGGCTGACTGCTGCTACCTCATTCCGCCGGCCGGTTCGCCCGTCCAGCCCTCGTCGGCTCGGTTCGGAGCGGTTCGCCGGGCGGGTACCGCTCCCGCAGCATCCGTCTCCCGACGGGGCGTCCGCGCGGCGTTCCGCCGGGAACGGAGCAGTTGAATGCCGATGGGCACGACGGAGACCAGCACGATGCCGATCAGGATGAACTCGATGTTGGACTTGACCACCGCGATCTGACCGAGGAAGTAGCCGAGCACCGTGACACCGATCCCCCAGAGCGCCCCGCCGAGCACGTTGTAGATCAGGAAGGTCCGGTACCGCATCCGGCTCACCCCGGCGATGACCGGCGTGAACGTCCGCACGATCGGCACGAACCGGGCCAGCACCACCGACCTGGCTCCGTACCGGGCGAAGAAGTCGTTGGCCCGCTGCACATTCTCCTGCTTGAAGAGGCGGGAGTTGGGACGCCGGAACAGGCTCGGACCGACCCGCTTGCCGAACAGGTAACCCACCTGGTCCCCGGCGATCGCGGCAACGCCGGCCAGCAGGCAGACCAGCCAGAGCGGCTGGTGAAGGTAGCGGCCATCGGCCACGAGCAGACCGGCGGTGAACAACAGCGAGTCACCGGGCAGGAAGAGCCCGATCAGCAGACCGGACTCGGCGAAGATGATGGCGAGGATGCCGATCAGCCCGAAGGTGGAGATCAGCCACTCCGGATTGAGGAAACCGGGACCGACGGCCGGCAGGGCCAGGGGCGTCGACACGAGGGACCTCCGAAGGGTGCGGCGGGAAGCCTGCCGGAAGGGGAACCGGTGGCCAGCAGCTACACCGCTACCCTCGCCGCCGGCACAGAAACGTGGCTCACGTCGGGCGCCCTGGAGGCCGCTTCGCGGCCGCCGGCGGGCCCGGCCCGCCAAGCACATCGGTATGGCCACCATCACCGACAGCCACGGCCACGACGGTCCCAACCCCGTCTTCGAATTCGACGGCGCCTTCGATCCGGACGAATGACCGGCCACCCACCTCAGAGCGATGTGACGACGTCACGGTGTGTGCCGTGATGTTCCGATGTATTGACTGTGACCTGGGGCGCAGCATTCAATGTCGGAGTCGAGATGCATCGGCGCGGCCCCCCACCCGGGCGACCGCGGCGGCCAGTTCGATCGATCCTCCTCTCACGTCACCGGAAGCCATGGTCAGGTTGCGGTAAGCGCGGTGGACAAGCGGGTGAACGAGCGTCGGCGAAGGATGGTGTTCAGCTCAGCGCTGCACGTCATCCCCCACGGCATCGCCATCATCTACTGCCTCATGACGTTGCACGAGCCGCATCGGAGCCTCATGCTCACCGGCTACGGCTGCGGTATGGCCGCCGGCATCGCCGGCTTGTGGGCAGCGAAGCGGGTGACCACGAAGGCGTCGGGATACCGCATCTCGTTCACGATCCTTGTGATCACGCTCGTCGCGATCGCGCTCGGCGCGTACTGGGACGGTGGCGCCGCCTCGCCGGCCGCGCTCGGATTCGTGACCACCTCGGTCTTCGTCGCCAGCTACACGCCGGACGTGCGTCTGGTGGTGGGCCTCACGACGCTCACCGTGGGGTCGTACCTCGCTGTCACCGCCACCGGGCGACCGGTGCCCGGCGGTCATGTCTTCCTCTACGTCGCGGCCATGCTGATCCTCACCGCCGTCTGCTCCGCGCAGGCCCAGATACTCGCGCGGCAGCGGTCGCAGCTACGGTCACTCGCGGCGGTGGACCCGCTCACCGGCGCCCTCAACCGGCGCGGCCTGGCCGAGTTCGCCAAGCACCTCTTCCGAGACGGCTGTCGCCTCGGCCCGTCCCTGCTCTGCCTGGATCTGGATGACTTCAAGCTCGTCAACGACCGCCTCGGGCATGCCGCCGGCGACCGGCTGCTACAGCGGACGGTGACGGCGACGCGAGCGGTACTGCGCGCCGACGACGCCATCGCGCGGGTCGGCGGCGACGAGTTCGTCGTCGTCCTGGCCGACGGGGACGAGGCCACCGCGCGGACGGTGCTGACCCGGATCGACGCAGCCCTGCGCCCCCTTGCCCGGGTCAGCATCGGCTCGGCCACCGCTCCGCACGACGGCGACACACTCGAAGCCCTGATGCAGGTGGCCGACCAGCGGCTGTACCGGGTGAAACAGGAACGCCACGCCGTCCCCCACCTGCCGCCGGGCGACCGCCACGGCCCGCTGGCCGGCCGCTCCGACACCCTCGGGGTGCCGTAGCCGGACCTGGTCATTCAGGCACCGGCTCACCGGTGGGCGCAGGCGGTACCCGATCGCGGCCCTCAGTAGCTGAACGTGGTCGCCCCCTCGTCACCGATCCACTGCCACATCGGGACGGTGCCGCCCAGTTCGGCGTTCGGGATCAGCTCGGCCTTGTCCAGCTGACGCGAGTCAAAGCAGATCGGGCAGACCAGGTAGCGACCACCCGCCCCGGCGTACCGGTCGAGCAGGTCGGCCAGGGGCGGACAGCCGTCGCACGCGACGGCGGTGGCGACGCCGGTCAGCGCGAGCCGAGCCGCCTCCTTGGTCAGGAACATGAGGGTGGGACGACCACTCTCGGCCGCGCCGACGGCGACCAGGAACGCCACCGTCACCTTCTCGGCGTCTTCCAACCCGGTGGTCAGGCTGACGACGGCTTTACCGGCCACAGTTACCTCCTTGCGGGCCCGCGACGACCTGGTCGAGGGAGTCGTGAACGGCGTCGGGAACGGCGGCCACCGCACTGAGCGCGCCGGCGAAGAACCGCCGGGCCGCGACAGCCAGCACCACCTGGAAGATGTCCACCTCGGACAGGCCGTGGCGGCGCAGCGCCTCGACGTCCGCCTCGCGGGCGGCACCCGGATCCGCGGCGATCCGGTCGGCGAAGTCCATGGCCGCCACATCGCCGGGATCCAGCCCGGCGTGGTGCCGATCGGTGACGATCGCGTGGAGCGTGCGGTCGTCGTAGAACCGCTTCCGCAGCACGGCGGCGTGGGCCAGCGTGCAGTACCGCGTTCCGAGGGCCCGGGCAGCCGCCAGCGTCACCAGCTCGTACCGGCGCTCGTCCATGCCGGCCCGGATCGCCGCGTTGAGCGCCTGCCACGCGGCGTAGGCCTCGGGTGCCAGGGCGAACACCCGGGCGTAGTTCGGGACGTATCCGAACCGGGCGGCATGACTGGCGTAGAGCGGTGACTCGGCCGGAGTTCGTAGGTGGGACATGGCCGGAACCGTAGCGCCCGGCGACCGGCCAGAACTGGGGAGAACTACCTATGTTGGGGAGTCGATCGTGACGGTGACCGGGCCGACCCGCAGGGTCCCGTCGTTCAAGGGCACGCAGCGGACACCACCGCGACCCCGCAGCGCCTTCCACGCGCCGGGGCCGACGGCGACGTCCATCCAGGCGCACGGATTGGCCGGGCGGCGGACCTGCAGGTGGACCGGTCCCTGCCCCGAGTCCAGCGTCAGCACGCGCCCGACCAGCTCGTCCACAGCGATGCCCGCGGTGAGGACGTTGCGCCTGAGCTGGACCAGGTCGACCCCGGGCGGCAGCGACTCCTGCGCGATCACCGTCACGCTCGCGTCGCGGTGCGCCTGCTTGCCGAAGTACCGGTCACCGACGATGCCGAGGTCCGCGCGGATCCGGACCTCCTCGACCAGCTCACCGGCGGGTGCGGGCGTCGGACCGTCGGCGGGCCGGCCCACGTAGCGGTGCACGGGTGAGGCCAGCAACTGGACGATCCGCGGCATGACACGGATTCTACGGAGGACGCCCGGCGCCGAGGGCATCTACGGCGACGGATGACACGGGGCTTCCGACCGCCTCGTGGTGCCGTACGATCGCCGTGCTGTTCCCGGACGCACGGAGGTCGCGATGACCGGCACGACGTCGGAGTCACTCGGGTCGGGCGGACGCCCCGAGGCGGACGAGGGGTCCCCGTCGTCGCGGATCGACCCGAGCGTGCCGCATGCCGCCCGCCGCTACGACTACTGGCTCGGGGGCAAGGACAACTTCGCCGCCGACCGGGAGTCCGGCGACGCGGTCGCCGCGGCGTATCCGGCGATCCGCACGACCGTGATCGAGAACCGGCGTTTCCTGCAGCGAGCCACCCGCCACCTCGCCGTGGAGGCCGGCGTCCGGCAGTTCCTCGACATCGGCACGGGCATCCCGACCAGCCCCAACCTCCACGAGATCGCCCAGGCCGCCGCGCCGGAGTCACGGGTGGTCTACGTCGACAACGACCCGATCGTGTTGGCGCACGCCCGCGCCCTGCTCACCAGCGCGCCGGAGGGCGTCACCGCGTACGTCGACGCCGACCTGCGCGACCCCGAGCGGATCCTGCGACACCCCGAGGTCCTGGCGGCGCTCGACCTGACCCGCCCGGTGGGCCTGATGCTGGTCGCGGTCCTGCACTTCCTCCGCGACAGCGACGACCCGTACGGGGTGACCCGGCGGCTGATCGAGGCCATCCCCTCCGGCAGCTACGTGGTGATCTCCCACGCCACCACGGACCTGGTCCCGCGGCACATCGCCGCCACCGCCACGCCCACCACCAGGACGAGCATGATCGACATGGCGTTCCGCAGCCGGGACGAGTTCGCGGCCTTCTTCGACGGCCTCGACCTGATCGCCCCGGGCGTCAGCCCGGTGACCGAGTGGCGCGCGGAGGACCTGCCGGAGCAGCGGACCCCCGTCGCGCAGGCGTCGATGTACGCGGCGGTCGCGCGCAAACCCTGACCCGTCCTGGCGTCTCCGCAACGGGAGGTGAGGCGGGGGCCTCGCCGGTCAGAGCACGTGCGTCGCGACGAGCTGCCGGACGAGGTCGAGCATCTCGTCGACCGAGCCGGCCGGGTCGGTCACCGGAAACTGCACGCCCCGGATCACCGCGCCCGGATCGACCAGCAGGGTGAGCCGTTTGAACCGGTCGACCCCGCCGGCGCGGAACGTCGGCAGGAGCAGGCCGGCGGCGAGCCGACCGTCCTGGTCGGACAACAGCGCATACGGCAGCCGGGCGTGCTCGACGAAGGCCCGGAGCTGGTCCGGGCGCTGGGTGCTGACGCCTCGGACCTCGGCATCCGCGGCGCGGAACAGGTCGTGCCGGTCGGCGTACGTGCGGGATTCGAGGGTGCAGCCGACAGCGCCGGGGATGTCTTCCCAACCTGGCGGTAGACCCTGGGCGCCCGGGGCGAACGCGCCCGGAAAGAGGTAGAGGACGGTCCACCGGCCGGCGACGACCGGGGGTTCCGCGACGCCGTCGTGCCGGGTCAGCGTCATCTCCGGTACCCGGCGGCCGACCAGGTGGTGGACCCGGCGCGCCTCGGCGGAGTGCGCGTCGGCGGTGGCGGTCAGGTCTCCCTCGCCCATCACGTGCCGGGCGCCCCAGTCCTGCAGGGCGACCAGCACGGGCAGCAGCCCCTCGCCCTTGCGGGTGAGGAGGTAGTCGTGGCGGGGCGGGTGCTGGGAGTACGGCTCGCGGCGCAGCACCCCGTGCTCGACCAGCGCGCCGAGGCGTTCGGTGAGCGCGCGGCGGCTGACCCCCAGCTCGCGCTGGAGGGCGTCGAACCGGGTGGTGCCGCCGGCGATGTCGCGCACGATCAGGAACGTCCACCAGTCCCCGAGCACGCCCAGCGCCTGGGCGATGCCGCAGTCGGCGTCACCGAGGTCAGCGCGCCTCACATCCCACCTCCCGCTGGTCCGGTCCCTCGACTATAGTCCGTTTCAGATTGGAACTGACTGGCTCGCGGACGGGGGTTGGCGGCATGACCGTCAGGCAGGGAGCCGGAGTGTTCTGGCGCTGGTGGGCCGCCGGCACGACCAGCTCGGTCGGGTCGGCGGTCGGCGCGGTGGCGCTGCCGCTGACCGCACTGACCGTGCTCGACGCGACAGCCTTCGAGATGGGCCTGATCGCCGCCGCCAGCTACGTCGCCTGGCTGGTGATCGGGCTGCCCGCCGGCGTCATCGTGCAGCGCCTGCCGCTGCGCGGCGCCCAGGTCGGTGCGGACCTGGCCCGTGCCGTTGCCGTCGCCTCGATCCCCCTCGCCTGGTGGTGGGGCCGGCTGACCGTCGCTCAACTCGTCGTCGTCGCGCTGGTGGTCAGCTTCGCCAACGTGCTCTTCGACGTCGCCAACGCCACCTTCCTCCCGGCGATCGTGAGCCGCGAGCAACTGCACTCCCGCAACAGCCTCACCTCGGCCACACACGCCGCCACCCAGCTCAGCGGCCCGTCGCTCGGCGGGCTCGCGGTGCAGGCGCTCGGCGCGGTCCCCACGGTGCTCGTCGACGCGGCCAGCTACCTGGTTTCGGCGGCGTTGCTGCGGTCGCTGCCGTCCCGGCGGGTCGACGCGCCCGACCGGTGGCCCCCGGTACGCGAGATGATCGGCGAGGGCTGGCGCTACGTGACCCGTCACGCGGTCATGGGGCCCACCATGTGGACCGCGACGGCGGTGAACTTCGTCTGCGGGGCGCAGCTCGCGGTGTACCCGCTCTACCTCGTCCGGGAGCTGCACGCGCCGGCCGCCCTGGTGGGTGTGCTGTTGGCCGTCGAGGGGGTCGGATCGCTGGTGGGCGCCGCCCTCACCCCGTGGATCACCCGCCGGTGGGGCACCGCACGCTCCCTGGTCGTCGCCTGCCTGATCTCGGCGGCCGGCGCGTTCCTCGTCCCGGTCGGCGTCGGCTGGCCCGCCTACCTCGCGTTCGCCGCCGGCAACGTCGTCTTCGCCGGAGGCGTGGTCGTGCTCAGCGTGACCACGCGGACGTACCGGCAGACCGCGAGCCCGCCCGACCTGCTCTCCCGGGTCATGGCGACGGTCCGGTTCGTCTCCTGGGGCGCCATCCCCGTCGGCGGGCTGGTCGCCGGGGCCCTGGCCGGGCTGCTCGGCGCCCGGGTCACCCTCTTCCTCTTCGCCGGGGCGGCGGTGCTGGCCCCGCTGGCCCTGCTCCTCTCCCCCGTCCGCCGGCTGCGCGACCTGACCGACCTGACCGTCGACGAGTCGACCGAGCGGCGCGCGGAGGTCGCGGCGACGCACTGACGAGGGAACCGGCAGCCCGCTACCGGGCCGTGAGGGTCCTCATCAGGACACGGGCGGAGACGTTGCGGGCGGCGATGCCGAGCCGGGTCCGGGGCACGATCATGGCCGCCGCGATCCGCATGCTGCGCTGCTTCGCGTCGGTACGCCGGCGGTGCTCGGACTCGTACCGCCGGAACGCCGTCTCGTGATTCGCGCCGGCGAGCGCCTCGGCGAGGGTGTATGCGCCGGCCATGGCCATGCTGGAGCCGTCGCCGAACAGGGACACGCAGGAGGCGGCGTCCCCGAGCAACGCGATGCGTCCCCTGGCCCAGCGCGGCATGCGTACCGCGCTGACGCTGTCGAAATACAGCTCGCCGGCCTGCTGGACCCGCTCGAGCAGTTCCGGCACCCGCCAACCGCGGTCGGCCCGGTACGCCTCGACGAGGATCCGCTTGTGCTGCTCCATGTCCCGGTTGTCGAAGCCGTCGACCAGTTCGCCACGGAAGATGAAGGCGGCCAGCGCGTTCCCGCGCGCCGGGTGCAGTGAGATGAGCCGGCCCGGGGTGTTGTACATCAGCACGTCGTGCGGGTCGTCGGCCGGCTCGCCGAGCGGCAGGGTGGCCACGTAGACGCCGAGGTGCTGGACGTACCCCGCCTCGGGGCCGAACGCGAGACGGCGGACGGTCGAGTGCAGCCCGTCCGCCCCGATCACCAGGTCGAAGCGGCCGGGGGCTCCCCGCTCGAAGGTGACATCGACACCCGAGTCGTCCTGGGCCAGCGCGGTGACGGTGTCGTCGTACCGGAACTCGGCGTCGCCGGCGGCCGCGTCGTGCAGGATCGCGGCGAGGTCGGCGCGGGGCACCTCCAGTTCCGGATTGCCGGCCGCGCTGCGGGAGGCCGGCAACGGGATCGTGGTGATCTGCGCGCCGGTGGCGCCGACGACCCGCATCCCGGTCACCGGAGTAGCCGCCGCCCGCAGGCGGGGCATCAGGCCCATCGCCTCGACCACGGGCAGCGCGGGGCCGCGCACGTCGACCGGATTGCCGCTGGAGCGCTGGCCCTGGGCGCGCTCCACGACCGTCGGCTGGAACCCGTGACGGGCCAACCAGTAGGCGAGGGTCGGGCCGGCGATGCCGGCGCCGGAGATGAGCACCGTCTTCATGACGCCGACGATACTGGCACTCGATGCCAGATTACAACGGCTGCCATTTGGCTCGAAGTGCCGTACGATGACCGGCATGTCGCTGCGTGAGCGGAAGCGGGCCCGCACCCGGGAGGCGCTGGTCGACGCCGCCGTGGAACTCTTCGAACGGCAGGGCTACGAGCAGACGAGCGTCGCCGACATCGCCGCCGCCGCCGAGATCGGGACCCGCACCTTCTTCCGCTACTTCGCCAGCAAGGAAGCGCTGCTGTTCCCGGAGAGCGACGCGCGGGTGCAGGCCGCCGTCGACGCCATCGCCACCCGCCGGCACGACGAAGGGCCGGCCGACGTGCTGCTCCGGGCGCTGCGAACGGTGAGCGAGCACAGCGAGGACATGGGCGGCCGGCTGGCGGCGCTGCGGCTCCGCCTGGTGCGGGAGGTCCCGGTCGTACGCGGGCGGGCGCTGCAGCTTCAACTCGACGCCCAGCGGGACATCGCCGCCCACCTCGCCACGGCGTTCCCCGACCAGCTCGACGCGGTGTCGGCGGCGGCGCTCGTCGGAGCGTTCGTCGGCGCCGTCACCGGGGCGCTGCAGGTGCTCCTCGACGACCCGACGCGCCCCCTCGACCCGGCCGCCGTCCAGACCGCCCTGCAGCGAGCGACGGAGATCGCCCTCGCCGGCTGGTCCCGGACGGCCACGGCCGGCTGAGGTCCCGCAGGCCGACGGTCAGTCCGGCCGGATGGCATCCGAGACCCGCCGGATGCGGTCCGGGTCGGTGAGCACGTCGACGTTGTCCACGTACTGGTCGACGGCGCCGACCGGCGGCCGCGCGCGCAGGCTGGGGTCGGTGATCGAGGCGCGCAGCGCGGCCGCGAACCGGCCCGCGCCGAGCACCAGGAACGGCCGCCGGTGGAACGGCCGGGCCGTGGGCTCGACCAACGGGGCCAACCCGCTGTCGTTGGTCCAGTCGGCGAGGGCCTCCAGGGCACGGACCAGTCCGCCCTGCCGCTCCGCCCAGCCGCCGGGGCCGAGGGCGTCGGTCAACGCGTCCACCACCGGCCCCGCCGCGGGCAGCCGGGCGAAGAGGGTGCCGAGCCACTTGTCGTACGGGGGCCAGCGGCGGTGCAGCAGCAGGCCGAGGCGCATCAGGTCGTGGGCCAGCCGCGCGGTGACCACCCGACTGCCCAGCTCGTCGCCGACCTCGGCGCACCGCCCGGCGAGGTGTTCGGCCTGGCCGACCCGGGTCCAGACGGCGGCCAGCACGTAGCGCCAGACGTCGTCGGGGTACCAGGACAGCCGGGCCCGGACGGTGGTGAGCGCCCCGTCGAGACCGTCGTGGAAGACCGCCCCGCCGGTCAGTTCCGCCAGCCGCTGGGTGGGCACCGAGAGCCAGTCGTCGACGCGGATGTCGGGACCGGGTACGAACCCCAGGCGGTCGCGCAGCCACCCGTCCAGCTCCACCACGCCCACCCCGTGCCGGTCACCGTCGGAGTCCACCACGCCGAGGCGGGCGTCGGGGCCACCGGCGAACCGGGCCGGCCAGCCGAGGAACTCCGTCGGCAGCTCGGCGTCGAGGACGTCGCGTACGGGCGCGATGTCGCCCGGGTCGCCGACGAAGAGCTGGCAGCGCGGCCCCCAGTCGTGGTCGGTGGAGCGCGGGGTGTCCAGCCCGAGCAGCTCGGAGCCGCCGTCGAGCAGGCCGGCGGCGTACCGGAGGCCGGGCAGTCGCCGGAGCAGCAGCGGCGCCACCACCTCGTCGTGGAACCGACGGCAGAGGGTCAGCCCTGGTACGAAGACCATGCTGGCAGTCTGCCCGGTGCGGCCCCGGCCACCGAGCCGTTATCGAGCCACCGGCCGCCTCGCACGGATAGCCTGGTCGGGAGGACGAGGGGGCCACAGCGATGGCGACGACAGGGCGGGACCGGACGGCCACACGACGTCGCCGGCTGCTCCTGTCCGGCATCCTCGCCGTGATCGGGCTGGCGCTCCTGGTGCTCGGCCTGACCGTCGCGGGTGGCACGACCGCCGGGATCGAGGTGGCGGCCGCGATCGTGTTGCTGCTGGCCAGCTACGCCCTGCAGTACGTGGCTCGTCGGGAGACGCTGTACCGACGTGACGAACGCTGAGCGGAGAAACCCCCGCCGCCGGATCAGACGGTCCCCCACGTCGTCACACCGCTGTGCCAGGCTGTCGGCGTGGCACACCAACCCCCGATTCTGCTGATCGACGCGCCCAGCCTCTACTTCCGGGCCTACTTCGGCATCCCGGAGTCGGCCGCGAAGACGGAGGACGGCCAGCCGGTCAACGCCGTCCGCGGCTTCCTGGACATGCTCGCCCAGCTCATCCGCACCCGCCGCCCCGACCGGATGGTCTGCGCGCTCGACCACGACTGGCGGCCGGCGTGGCGGGTGGAGCTGCTGCCGTCGTACAAGGCGCACCGGGTGGCGCCGGAGGGCGGGGAGGTGGTGCCCGACACGCTGTCGCCGCAGGTCCCGATGATCCTGGAGGTGCTGGACGCGGTCGGGATCATCGCCGTCGGCGCCACCGGGTACGAGGCCGACGACGTGCTCGGCACGCTCTCGGTCACCCAGCCGGGCCCGGTGGAGGTGGTGTCCGGCGACCGGGACCTGTTCCAGATCGTCGACGACACCCGCAAGGTCCGGCTGCTCTACATCGGGCGCGGGGTCGCCAAGCTGGACGACTGCGACGACGCGGCGGTCCGCTCCCGGTACGGCGTCCCCGCCGACCGGTACGCCGACTTCGCCGCGCTGCGCGGCGACCCCAGCGACGGGCTGCCCGGAGTGCCCGGCGTGGGCGAGAAGACGGCGGCCCGGCTGATCGACCGGTACGGCGGGCTGGCCGGCATCCTGGCGGCGCTGGACGACCCGGGGTCGGGCTTCGCGCCGGGGCTGCGGGCGAAGCTGATCGCCGCGCAGGACTACCTGGCCGTCGCACCCAAGGTGGTGCAGGTGGCAACCGACGTGCCGCTGCCGAAGCTGGCCACCACGTTGCCGACCGCGCCGGCCGACCCGGACCGGCTGCTGGAGCTGGCACAGCAGTGGAACCTGGCCGGCTCGTGCCGGCGGCTGGTCGACGCCCTCGCCGGGCTGGCGTGACCACCGGGGTGCTGCCGTGACCACGGGAACCGACTGGCAGGCGTGGCACCGCCCGTACGCCGACGCGAACTCGCCCCTGTCCCGCCGGCTCCGGCTGGTGCAGGAGCACATCGGACGCTGGCTCGACGACCGTCCACACGAGGAGGTGACGGTGGTGAGCGCCTGCGCCGGTCAGGGCCACGACCTGATCGGCGTGCTCGCCGCGCGCAAGGACGCCTCCCGGGTCCGGGCCACCCTCCTGGAGTACGACCCGGGCAACGTCGCGGCCGCCCGCGCCGCCGCCGAGCAGGCGGGACTGGCCGACGTCACGGTGGTACGGGCGGACGCGGGGAGGCTCGCCGCGTACGCCGGCGCGGTTCCGGCCGACCTGGTCCTGATGGCCGGGGTCTTCGGCAACATCTCCGACGACGACGTGCACCGGACGATCCGTACGCTGCCCGGACTGTGCGCCCCCGACGCCACGGTGATCTGGACCCGGACCCGCCGCGCTCCCGATCTCACCCCGGCGGTGCGGGAGTGGTTCCGGGAGGCGGGCTTCCGGGAGGAGGGCTTCCACGCGCCCGACGATGTGCTGTTCTCCGTGGGCGTCCACCGTCTCGTCGGCCCGCCACGTCCGCTGGACGAGACGGGCGACCTGTTCACCTTCGTCGTCTGACGACTCCCCCTGTCCCGCGTCCGCGATCGCGACCGGACGGGAACGGTGTGCCCGGCTGGCTCAGGGTGGACCGGCCGCGCAGGCCGACCGGGTCCGCGGCCGGCTGCGGTGAGGCAGCCGCGACGCCGTGCTCCGCGCTCCGCCGGGCGTCGAGGTACGCCGTACCGGCCAGGTCGTCGTCGGTGGGCGCGGCGAGCAGGGCGTAGACCAACCCGACCACCACGAAGATCACCGCGAGGACGATCGGCACCAGCAGCCCGCTGACCTCGGTGCCGCTGATGTCGCTGTGCCGCTCGTGCAGGTGCACCGAGAGGGCGCTCATCCCGGTGAAGTGCATGCCGTTGACGGCGATCCCCATGACCAGCGCGGAGGGAACGATCGCCAGCCCGCGGCGAACCGTCATAGCCAGCCAGAGCGCGACGGTGGCGGCCACGACCGCGATGAGCACCGACAGGGCCACCCGGGTGGGGTCGTAGGCGAGGGTGCCGTCCAGCCGCATCGCGGCCATGCCCGTGTAGTGCATGGCGGCGACGCCGGCCCCGGTGAAGAGGCCGCCGGTGATGAGCCGGAACGCGTTGAGGCGGCCGGCGCCGACGATGGCGAGTCCGATGCCGACGGCCGCCACGGCGATCACCGTGCTGGCGGCGGTGATCGGCACGTCGTAGCGGATCCGGGTCCCCTCGACGGCGAAGCCGAGCATCGCCATGAAGTGCATGGACCAGATGGCGGTGCCACCGATCGCCCAGGCGGCGAGCAGCCCCCACCAGGCCCGCTGGCCGGCGCTGCGGGCGGTGCGGATCCGGCCGGCGCAGATCAGCCCGAGGACCGAGCCGAGGACGGACAGGGCGTAGCTGAGCGCGGGCGTGATCCACCCGTACTCAAAGTGATTGATCTGCGCCAAGGCAGCCTTCCCCCATCGGTTACCGGCGCCTAGAAGAACGCGCCCCAACCATGATCGGGCAGCCGCTGAGCAGGTGTTACACCACCCCCGGGGAATCCGGGGGGGGGGTGGCGTAACAGTGACAGGGCGATGCGTCGATTGCCGGCGGGCAATGACTGACAGTGAGAATCAGGCGGGGCCGTGATAGGACAGCACGCCCCGGTTGACCGCGGCGATGGCCTGCCGGGCGGTCGAGCGCAGCTCCGCCGACGCGCCGCCGGAATCGGCGAGCTGGCCGAGCAGGTCGACCACCTGCCGCGCCCAGCGGACGAAGTCGCCGGCGGGCATCTCACTGTCGATCTGGTGCCCGCTGGCGAGCACCTTCGCCAGCGCCTCACCCCGAGCCCAGCGGTAGATCGGCCAGGCGAACCCGAGGTCGGGCTCCCGGGTGACGGTGAGCCCGCGGCCGGCCTCGTCCGCCTCGATCTCGCTCCACAGCTTGAGTGTCTCGTCCACCGCGTCGGCGACCGGGCCGCGCGGCAGCGACGCCCGCTCCTCGAACTCCCGGCGGGCTTCGAAGACCACCACGGACACCGCGGCGGCGAGTTCGGAGGGCGAGAGCCCGTCCCACACTCCCCGACGCAGGCACTCCGCGACCAGCAGGTCCGCCTCGGTCCAGATTCGACCGAGCATCCGCCCGGCGTCGGTGACGTCGCCGTCGGTGGAGAGGTAGCCGCGGGCGGTGAGCAGCGCGACGATCCGGTCGAAGGTCCGCGCCAGCGAACCCGTCCGCCCGGCGACCCGTTGACGCAGCTCCTCGGTGTCGCGTTCGAGGCGACGCCGCCGCTCCGCCCAGCGGGCGTGCTCCTCCCGGTCCGGGCAGGCGTGGCACGGGTGCCGCCGCAGCTCGGTGCGAAGCTGGCTGAGCCGGTGGTCCTCGCCGACGGCCTGCCGGGACCGTCCGCCGCGGCGGTCGCCGTGCCGGTCCAGCCCGGTGCCGCTGACCTCGGCGGCGAGGTCCCGGCGGGCGCCCGGGGACCGGTGGTTGAAGTGCTTCGGCACCCGGATGCGGGCGAGCACCTCGGCCGGGGTGGTGAAGTCGCCGGGGCTGACCCGGCCGGCCCAGCGGTCCTGGGTGAGCACCAGCGGACGCGGCTCACCGAAGCCGCCGGTGGCCGGATCGAGCACGACCGCCAGGCCGGCCCGGCGACCGGAGGGCACCCGGATCACGTCGCCCACCCGCAGCCGCTCCAGCGACGCCACCGCGGCCGCCTTGCGCTGGGTCTGCCCCTGCCGGGCGATGGCCCGCTCCCGGTCGGCGATCGCCACCCGCAGCGCGAAGTACTCGTCGAAGTCGCCGTGGTGGCAGGCCGCCTCGGCGCCGTACGCCTCGATGGTCTCGGTGTTGCGCTGCACCTGCCGGGCCAGGCCGACCACCGACCGGTCCGCCTGGAACTGCGCGAACGACGACTCCAGCAGCGCCCGCGCCGGCTCCGCCCCGACCGTGCCGACCAGGTTGACCGCCATGTTGTACGACGGCCGGAAGCTGGACCGCAGCGGATACGTGCGGGTGGACGCGAGGCCGGCCACGTGCCGGGGATCGGTCTCCGGGGACCAGACCGCCACGGCGTGCCCCTCGACGTCGATGCCGCGCCGACCGGCACGCCCGGTGAGCTGGGTGTACTCCCCCGGCGTGAGGTCGACGTGCGCTTCGCCGTTGAACTTGACCAGGCGTTCGAGGACGACGCAGCGGGCCGGCATGTTGATGCCCAGGGCCAGGGTCTCGGTGGCGAAGACCGCCTTCACCAGCCCGCGGACGAACAGCTCCTCGACGACCTCCTTGAACGCGGGCAGCATGCCGGCGTGGTGGGCGGCCAGGCCGCGCTCCAGGCCGTCGAGCCACTCCCAGTAGCCCAGCACCGACAGGTCCTCACCGGGGATGGCGGTGATCCGGGACTCCACCACGCGGCGGATCTCGCTGCGTTCCTCCGGGCTGGTGAGCCGCAGCCCGGCGGCGAGGCACTGCTGCACGGCCGCGTCGCAGCCGGCCCGGCTCAAGATGAACAGGATCGCCGGCAGCAGCCCCTCCCGGTCGAGCCGGTCGACGATGTCGGGGCGCATCGGGCCGCGCCAGCGGGGACCGCGCCGGCCGGCGCCGGGGGCGGCGCTGCGTCCCTCACCGAGTTCGAGCCGCCGCATCGTGTCCCGGGTGTAGCGCAGCAACTCGGGGTGCACGTCGTGCTTGCGGGCGGCGTCGGCGTCGTGGAACAGGTCGAACATCCGCTTGCCGACCAGCATGTGCTGCCAGAGCGGCACCGGGCGGTGCTCGCTGACCACCACGGCGGTCTCGCCGCG
>JBARAE010000589.1:0-2579 GCA_049791715.1 Micromonospora sp. | reverse complement strand
CTCCCCGCGCACTCGGCGACCCGGACCAGTCTCTCGGGGCGCTGCTCCGGCGCGCATCTCGCGCCGTGCGGACCGGCGAGGCAAGCCGCGCATCCGACCGTCGCTCGTGGTGGGCGGCGGCCCGGTGCCGGGGACGTCCGGTGAGGGGTGGCGGGACGTCCCTCGGCAGGCCGGATGCGGCGGAGCGCCTCGGCCGGCGCCGCGTCAGGCGGCGCTCTCCTGCAGGTCCGCGCCCAGCGCGGCCTTGCGGACGTCGAGCAGCGCGAGCAGCACCGGCGGGTCCAGCGCGCGCATCGGCATCAGCTGCACGTCGGCGCCGGTGATGGCGACCCCCCGTGGGACGGTCAGCGGACCGAGTGTGCCGACCGAGAGGCCGTGGTCGCCGTCGAAGGTGTGACTCACGGCCACCTCCGGCGGCGCGGCGACCGACTGCGCGAGCACGTACCAGGTGCCCTCCGGGACGTTGTCCAGGCGGAAGGCGCCGGGGCGGTCCAGCACCAGGCATCGCACCGGACGTCCCTCCGGGATCCGGTCGGGGAACAGGCCGAGGAAGATGAATCCGCCGGGGTGGCCCGAGTCGAACGTCACCCGACCGCGGATGGTGCTGCCGGAAGGGTGCGCCCCGGCCTGGGCGATCTGTGGGGTGTAGCCGCCGAGCCGGCGGTACGCGGTGGGGGAGAGCCCGACACTCCGGGTGAACCGGGTGCTGAAGGTCCCGACGCTGCGGTAGCCCACCCGCATGCTGATGTCCGCCACGTTCAACGAGGTCGAGACGAGCAGCTTCTTGGCCTCCTGCAACCGCATCGCGGAGAGGAAGCGGCCCGGCGACACCCCGGTGACCCGCTGGAAGATCCTGGAAAAGTGGAACTTGCTGAACAGTGCGGTACGGGCCATGTCGTCGATCGTCAGTGGCTCGCCCAGATTGATCCGCATGGCGGCGATCACTCGTTCCACCGCCATCTCAGCCGCGTCTACCATGCCTCCCCGATTCCGCAAACCCGTGGGTCCGCAGCTTGCCGCCTGATTCTTTCCCCGTCATTCCGTCCGATCGGCCGTGGCTGCTTGTCGGCCATTACCCAGGTCCGATCATTGGGATCGAGCATGTGCTTCGCATAATTGTCCGAAGCGCTCGGTGGGAACAAAACAAGGGCGAGCTACTTTCCCGTTTGCCAGTTTGATCAGTGATCGGCGTTGATGTTAGCCGAGCCCCTGGCGGTCGGCAACGTTCTTGTCGCTATCGGGTATCCGATCGAGTTTCGGTCCGGTCGTTCGCGCCTCTTCCACCGCCTGCCACCTGCGGAAATTCCTCCGGTTGTCCCCGGTGTGAACTTTGGATAAAGCAACTGTTGGCAATCGCCACTATCCATTTGTTGCTTTCAGTGGCGGACGGGTGCTCCGTTCCCACGTCACCCGTCGTGCCGCCGTAACGCTGCGTGTCTCTCATGGGCCAAATCGGTCACCGTCGCGGCCAGGTGCCGGGTTTCCAGTCCTCCGCAGACCACCGCCGCTGTCCATTTGGGGCAGTTATCCGCGCTCTGGCGGCTTTCCTGGCTGGACGCCCGGCCCCTACGCCTTTTGTCACGGCCTCGCGCCTTTATCCGCGTTTCTGGCGGCTGCGCCGCACGGTGCCGGGTCGACCGCCTCCGTGGGAAAACGTGAATGAATACCGGCCGATCAATCATTCAGCCGGCCCTCCACGGTCGCCCGGCCGCGACGGTATTCGAGCCCCGGCATACCGCTGACCCCTACGGCGAGCACTCCTGGCCGTCATTAGCGGCGCTTCCAGGTGCGCCGATTTCGAGCTGACATGGCAGTGCCCTTTTCTGCCTGCACGGCACGAGCGCGGGGCGTGGAAAGACCCCGGCGCCTCGCGTCGCCCACTCCCGCAGCGCGGTACCGCCATTCCGGTTCCCACTTCCCGGGTGCGGCTCCGGTGCGCCGTTTCTCGTGGTTCGCAGGACAAGAGTGCCGACGCGGGAGAACAGCAACGACAGAGAAGACATGACAGTCCAGATCCCGCATGCTCGATTCGCCCGAAGAGGGTACGGCGACACGAGATGCCTCAGGGCCGGGTCGCCGGCCCCGGAGGGTGCGCCGCTCCCGGCGGCCCACGAGCGATCCGATTGCAGGAAGAGGGCAGACGCGTGACACACCAGCCGAACGTGATCGCCGACCTGACCGCGGCGGGCGACGAGGTGGACGACCTCGTGAGCGGTCTCGAGACCGACCAGTGGGCGTTGCCCACGCCCGCACCAGGGTGGACGGTCGCCCACCAGATCGCCCACCTGGCCGCGACGTTCCGGCTCGCCGCGCTGTCGGCGTCCGACCCGGACCGCTTCGCGGCCCTCGCCGCCCGGCTGAGCCCCGACTTCAACGCCAACGTCGACGCCGCGCTCGCGGACTTCCTCGCCGACCCGCCGGAGATCCTGCTGGCCCGGTGGCGCGACGCCAGGGCCACCGCGGAGAAGGCGCTCGGCGCGTTGCCGCCGCAGCAGATGGTGCCCTGGCTGGTCCGGCCGCTTCCCGTCGCCGTCCTGGCCGCCGCCGGGATGATGGAGCTGTTCGGGCACGGTCAGGAC
>JBARAE010000588.1:0-2675 GCA_049791715.1 Micromonospora sp. | reverse complement strand
CGCCGGTGTCGCCCGGCGTGGCGGACGGCGCCCCGGTCTGCGGCGTCAGCGCCGAACCGGACGGGGATGGTTGCACCGCTGAGGCGGAGGCCGTCGCCGACCGCCCCGGCGTCCCTGTGCCGCCGGTGTTGTGCCCCGAACCGCTGCAGGAATAGAGCAGGACAATCAGGAAGAGAAGCCCCGCTCCGAGTACGACGGCGCGACGCCGCCAGTAAACGGCGGGTGGCAGGGGGCCGACCGTCAGACGCATGATGCCTTCACCGTAGCCGCGTAGCCCACGGGTACGCGCGGCGACGCGCCGAGGCGTACGCGCCACGCCGATCGGCCGGTCCACACTCGACGGTCGTCGTCACGCAGGGGAACTGGGCGGGCGCGGACCGCAACCGTTTCCGTCCTGGGCTGAGGTCAGAGATAGACCTTGCGCTGGTAGATGGCGTGGGCGCCGGCGACCCGGTCGAGGAAGAGCAGGCCGGCGCAATGGTCGATCTCATGCTGGAGCGCCCGGGCCTCGAAGCCGTCGGTGACCAGCCGGACCGGTCGACCCGTACCCGGCAGCACACCCTCGACCACCAGCCGGCTGGCCCGCTTGACGTCGCCGGTCAGGTCGGGCACCGACATGCAGCCCTCCCGCCCGGCCTTCCACCGGCTCGCCTCGACCACCTTCGCGTTGCAGAGCACGAAGGTGCCGTGCACGGTGACCCCCTTCGGGTGACCGGTGACGTCCACCGCGAACACCTGGGCGCTCACCCCCACCTGCGGGGCGGCGAGGCCCACGCAGCCGGGCGACACCCGCATCGTGGCGACCAGGTCGGCGGCGAGGCGGACCACCTCGTCCGAGGTCGGGTCCACCTCCGGCCCGGGTCGGCTGAGAACCGGATCGGGGGCGGAGACCACCGGACGTACCTCGCCCGGCACCGCCAGCGCCTCGACGGTCCAGTCACCGAGGCCCACGTACTCGGCCGTCACAGCAGGTCCGTGTCCGCCGGGCGCAGGCTGACCCCCACGCCGAGGTCCGCGGCGGTACGCGCCAACCGGCCGGCCACCTCGTCGGATCTGCCCGGAGGCAGCTCCACCTCGGCCACGACCACGTAGAGCGAGCCGGTCAGCCGGGTGCTCAGGTCGGTGACGTTACCCCCGGCGTCGGCCAGTACCCGGGTCATCGCGGCCACGATGCCCATCCGGTCCGCGCCGTGCACCGCCATCACGTACGGCTCGCCGGCCGGCGCGGTCTGCCCGTCGGGGGTGACCGCGCGTACGGTCGCCAGCAGTTGGCCTTCGGCGGCGAGCGGGGCCAGCGCGGCCTCCACCTCGGCGGCGGCCGGGCCGACGCAGATCAGGGTCATCGCGAAGTGTCCCCGCAACCGGGTCATCGTGGAGTCGGTGAGGTTCGCGCCGAGCCGGGCGAGCGCCTCGGCGACGTCGGCCACGATGCCCGGCCGGTCCCGACCGATGACGGTGATCGCGAGTTCGTTCATCCGGACATTCTGCCCCGCTCGCGGAGGCCGTCCGCGTCGGCCCGGCGCGACCGCCCAACCTGCGGGAAAGCTGCCCGTGACATCATCGGCAGCGCGATGTCTGAGCCCACTTTCGCCACCCTGGTCAGCCGGTGGTACGAGGAGAACGCCCGCGACCTGCCCTGGCGGAAGCCGGGTACCAGCGCGTGGGCGATCCTGGTCAGCGAGGTCATGCTGCAGCAGACGCCAGTGGTGCGGGTGCTGCCGGCCTGGGAGGCGTGGCTGGCCCGCTGGCCGGTGCCGGCCGCGCTGGCCGAGGACACCCCGGCGGAGGCGATCCGGATGTGGGGACGGCTCGGCTACCCCCGTCGGGCGGTACGGCTGCGCGAGTGCGCGGTGGCGATCGTGGAGCGGCACGGCGGCGAGGTGCCGGACCGGCTGGACCAGTTGCTGGCGTTGCCGGGCGTCGGGACGTACACCGCCCGGGCGGTGGCGGCGTTCGCGTACGGGCAGCGGCACCCGGTGGTGGACACCAACGTGCGCCGGGTGGTCTGCCGGGCGATTGCCGGGGAACCGGATGCCGGTCCGGTCACCCGCCCGGCCGACCTGGTCGCCACCGAGGAACTGCTCCCGGTCTCGCCGACCGCCGCCGCGCTGGCCAGCGCCGCCTTCATGGAACTCGGCGCGGTGATCTGCACCGCCCGCTCCCCGCGCTGCCCGGCCTGTCCCGTGCAGTCGGTCTGCGCCTGGCGTGCCTCCGGCCAGGCCCCGCCGGTCGGACCGACGCGCCGCCCCCAGCGGTACGCCGGCACCGACCGGCAGGTACGCGGTCTGCTGCTCGCGGTGCTCCGCGAGGCGAGCGGCCCGGTGCCGCACCAGCGGCTGGATCAGGCGTGGCACGACGACGTGCAACGCGCCCGGGCGCTGGCCGGGCTGGTCACCGACGGCCTCGTCGAGCCGGTCGGCGAGGACGCCTTCCGGCTGGCCGGCGACGGCCCAAGCCTCCCCGCCCCCATCCCCGAACCCTGACCCGCCCCGCCACCCCGGCGCCGCAACGCCACACAGCCGCCCCGGGCCGAGGGCGCCGGCGCCGCCGGAGCGCCCTCTTTCACGGAAAGAGTGGCCATCCGGCGTGGAATAGCCACTCTTTCTGTGAATGTGCGCGGATCTTGGGGCGAGGGGTGCGCGGATCTTGGGGCGGGTGCGGGGACACGAAAAGGC
>JBARAE010000587.1:0-2617 GCA_049791715.1 Micromonospora sp. | reverse complement strand
CCTCCAGCGCCGATGGTACTGCACTCGGGAGGGTGTGGGAGAGTAGGACACCGCCGGACAATCATTCCAGTTCAGGGCCACCCGCAAGGGTGGCCCTGACTGCATTCCCACACATTTTTCGATCCCCCTGACCGGGCCCGGCCACCGTCGGTACCGTCGATGCGGGAACCCGCCCGCGGCGGCGTTCCCCACGGCGGTGGGCACAAACGGGACGTGGCATACGCCTCTTCCGCTATCGGGTGGAGCTGTCGGGGTACCTGCTGATGGTTCGGCCGGAACTGACCGCCAGGCGTTGGCGGAGGCAGGAGTGGTCATGAAGATCGGAATCATCGGGTCGGGGCACATCGGGGGCACCCTCACCCGTCGGCTGCGCGCGCTGGGGCACGACGTCACCGTGACCAACTCGCGCGGTCCGCAGAGCCTCACCGACCTCGCCGAGGAGACCGGCGCGACTGCCGGCACCCTCGAGGACACGGTGCAGGGAGCGGAACTGGTCGTCGTCGCCGTTCCGCTGAAGGCGGTGCCGCAACTGCCCGCCTCGGTCTTCGACGGCAAGGTGGTCGTCGACGCCCACAACTACTACCCCCAGCGCGACGGTGACGTCGCGGAGCTGCTGGACCGGAGCCTCAGCTCCAGCCGCTGGACCGCGGACCACCTGAAGGGCGCCCGGGTGGTGAAGACGTTCAACAGCATCCACGCGGCGGACCTCATGGACAGCGGGCGCCCGGCCGGCGCGGGTGACCGGATCGCCCTGCCGGTGGCGGCCGATGACGCCGACGCCAAGCAGCTGGTGATGGGGCTGGTGGACGAGCTGGGGTTCGACCCCGTGGACGCCGGCACGCTGGACGAGAGCTGGCGGCAGCAGCCCGATACCCCGGTCTACGGGACCAACCGCGACGCGGAGGGCGTGCGCCGGGGGCTGGCCGAGGCGCGGCCCTGAGGTCGTACGAACAAGAAGAAGCCCCGCCGGCGACCAGCCGGCGGGGCTTTTCGTGTGTTCGGGCTCAGGGGGTGGGCTTGGGACCGCAGATGAAGCGGGGCTCGGGCTGGTACGTCCAGCTGAACTTCTCCCGCTTGACCACCTTGCCGTCCTTGGTGATGACCCGGAAGGCGTCCTGGGTGAAACCCTCGCTGCCTGCGGCTTCGATGCAGTCGGGGCCGGGCTCGAGGTAGACCGTCTTCGGCTGGGTGACGTTCCGGCGGGGGCTGTACTGCGTCTTGACGCTGTCGTAGATCTTCGTACTCCAGATCGACACTGTGATCGTGCTCGAGGTGTAGGACGTGTCGATGAGGACGCCGTGGGGGGTGTTGTTGCGGAACCTGAAGTCCAGCGCCGGGTAGTAGATCGTCGATTCGATCACCGACGGGTACCGGCTGAAGTAGAACGAGTGCGGCTTGTGCTCCACGTCCTCCAGCCCGGCGTAGTAGGTCGCGTTGAACAGGGTGGTCGTGAACTGCGAGACGCCCCCGCCGACGCCGGGGACGAGCTTGCCGTCGACGATCGTCGGCGCGTCCTGGTAGCCCTGGTCGTAGCCGCGCTCCCCGGTGTGGCCGTTCAGGGAGAACGTCTCCCCCGGCTTCACGATCGTGCCGTCGACGTCCTTGGCCGCCTGGACGATGTTCTGGCTACGCGGCGAGGACAGACCACCGGGGAACCGCGTGGTGAAGGTGGAGACCCGCTCCCTGATGCCCAGCTCGCCCAGCTTGGCCTCGGTCAGCTCCGGCTCGGCCGGCTTGAGCGGGGCGGTGACCGCCCGCCCGTCCGTCTTCGGCAGGACGGCGAGCAGATCGCGGCTCAACGCGTCAGAGTCCAGCTGCTGACCGACCCTGCTGGGCACCACCTTCGGCTTGCCGCCCGCGATCGTCAGGCCGGCGTCCTTCGCTTGCACCTCGATCGTCGCCAGCTTGTCGCCGAGCGCGGTGCGGAGCCGCTTCACATCCACCCGCGGGGTCAGCTTCCCCTCCGCGTCGGCGGAGAAGCGCAGGCTGCGGGCGATGGCGCTCGGTGGGATGGTGACCGAGCCCTTGTCGGTGGTCAGCGTCACCGGCGCGGCCACGGCCGGCTTCGCCAGCTCGGCGACCAGCCGGTCGACCTCCTCCCGGGTCGTCGCCGGCTGCTTCTCGACGAGCGGCACGATCACCGGCTGGCCGCTCAGCCAGCCCTCCTTCACCGCCTCGGCCGAGCGCGGCGGGTCCAGGGTCAGCGCCGGCTTCGGGTAGACCGGCTTCGGTGTGGTGCCGGTGAAGATGATCGCCGGCATGGTCATCTCCCGGCCCTGAGCCCCCATGGCCCTGCGCAGCGCGGCGTCGAGCCGCGCTACGTCCACCGTCACCACCGGGTCGACGGTGCGGGAGCCGAGCAGACGGCTCACCGGGTGCGCCTCGGCGGCGGCGGCCGCCGCCACGGTGGCGTCCACGTCGACCGCCAGGCCGACGTCGGTCGGCTCCACCTGGGTCGCCTTCTCGCCCACCGTGACACTCACCGGGACGTTCAGGGCCGCTGCCCGGCGTTCCAGCTCGGCTCGCAGCTCACGGGCCGCCTCGGCTCGGCTGCGCCCGCCCAGCTCGGCACCGAGGACCGTGGTGCCGCGCGGCACGTCCCCGGCGTACGCGTACG
>JBARAE010000586.1:0-3789 GCA_049791715.1 Micromonospora sp. | reverse complement strand
CGTACGGCAGGATGATCGGCATGACTGCGAGCGAGGGGCCCACCGTCGGGACGCTGGTCCTGCTGCGGCACGGCGAGAGCGACTGGAACGCCAAGAACCTCTTCACCGGCTGGGTGGACGTCGACCTGACCGAGAAGGGCGAGAACGAGGCCCGCCGCGGCGGCGAGCTGCTGCGCGCGCACAGCCTGCTGCCGGACGTCGTGCACACCAGCGTGCTGCGCCGCGCCATCCGCACCGCCGAGCTGGCGCTCAACGCCGCCGACCGGCACTGGATCGCGGTGCGCCGGTCCTGGCGGCTCAACGAGCGCCACTACGGCGCCCTGCAGGGCAAGAACAAGAAGCAGACCCTTGACGAGTACGGCGAGGAGCAGTTCATGCTCTGGCGCCGGTCGTACGACACGCCGCCGCCGCCGATCGACGACAACGACGAGTGGTCGCAGGTCGGCGACCCGCGGTACGCGCTGCTGCCGAGCGAGCTGATGCCGCGTACGGAGTGCCTCAAGGACGTCGTCGACCGGATGCTGCCGTACTGGTACGACTCGATCGTGCCGGACATCCTCGCCGGCCGGACGGTCCTGGTGGCCGCGCACGGCAACTCGCTGCGCGCCCTGGTCAAGCACCTCGACCAGATCAGCGACGAGGCGATCGCCAAGCTGAACATCCCGACCGGCATCCCGCTGCGCTACGACCTCGACCCGCACCTGCGTCCGCTGACGCTCGGCGGGACGTACCTCGACCCGGCCGCCGCCAAGGAGGCGGCCGCCGCGGTCGCCAACCAGGGCCGCTGAGCCGACGACGAAGGCCCCCGGGCTTCCCGGGGGCCTTCGTCGTGTTCAGGTCAGGTCGCGGCCGGCGTGTTCTCCCCGGTGATGAGGTAGACCACGTGCTCGCCGGCGTTCACCGCGTGATCGGCGAAGCGCTCGTAGAAGCGCCCGAGCAGGGTGGCGTCGATCGCCGTCTCGACCCCGTACGGCCAGTCGTCGTGCAGCAGCACGCCGAAGAGGCTCTTGTGCAGGTCGTCCATCGCGTCGTCGTCCCGGTCCAGCTCCGCCGCCAGGGCGGCGTCCGGCGCGCCCAGCACCTTGCCGATCTTCACCGCCATCCGGTCCGCGATCTCGGCCATATCGGTGAAGATGGGCCGCAGCTCGGCCGGGACGGCCGGCGAGGGGTGCCGGCGCAGCGCGGTCTTGGCCACGTGGTCGGCCAGGTCACCCATCCGCTCCAGGTCGGCGGCGACGTGCAACGCGGTGATCACCATGCGCAGGTCGGTGGCGACCGGCGCCTGGCGGGCGAGCAGGTCGCAGACCCGCTCCTCGACCTGCCGGTAGATGCCGTCGATCTCGGCGTCGCCGGCGATCACCGCCTCCGCGGCCTGTCGGTCGGCGGTGAGCAGGGCGCGGGTCGCCTGACGCATCGCGGTGCGGACCCCTTCCGCCATGTCCACCAGCAGTTGGCTGACGGCCTGCAGTTCGGCCCGGAACTCGTCGCGCATCGTCACTTCCTGGGTTTGGTGGCCGCCCGGCCCGGAGTCCGGTGCCCGCGTACGGCTTGAGCAGGTGCGTGGCCAACGGTAGGTCGGGGGAGCGGACCCAAGGTGAACGCCGGTGAACGGCGCGGGACCCGCGAGTGAACTTTGCCGGAAGCGAGAGTGCTTCGTCCCGTTATGGGGGATCGCCAGGTGAACAATGACCCTACGATCGCCGGGTGGAATGGGTGGTGGCGGTCGCGGTGGCCGTGGCGCTGGTGACCGGACTGGTCGCCGGTCTGCTGCTGGCCCGACCCGTCCGCGAACGGCGGCGTCGGTGGGCGCCGCGGGGGAGCGGCCGCTTCCGCGGGAGTGCAGGGAGGCCGGCTATCCCCGACGACCAGCAGGCCGGGCTCTCCGGGCTCGGCCGCAAGACGATCGACTCGTTTCGCGCCGGCGTCGTGGTGCTCGACCCGGACGACGAACCCGTCCTGGTGAACCCGGCCGCCCGGGCGATGGGCCTGCTCCGTACCGGTGCCACCGCCGGCTCCATCGCCGCCCACCCGCTCATCCGCACCCTCGCCGGTCAGGTCCGCCGCACCGGCGTACGGCGGGAGATCGAGCTGGACCTGCCCCGCGGCCGGGACAGCGCCGGGGACAACCCGCTCGGCGTGCACCTGCGCGCCATGGGACTCGGTGGCGGCTACATCTCGATCGAGGCGGCCGACGTCACCGAGTCGCACCGGCTGGCCCGCGTGCGCCGCGACTTCGTGGCCAATGTCAGCCACGAGCTGAAGACCCCGATCGGTGCCCTCCAACTGCTCGCCGAGGCACTGCTGGACGCCACCGAGCCGGCCGGCGAGGTCGCACCCGACCTCTCCGAGGACCTGGTCGCCGCGCGTCGGTTCGCCGAGCGCATCCAGCACGAGTCCACCCGGCTCGGCCGGCTGGTGCAGGAGCTGCTGGAGCTGACCCGGCTCCAGGGCGCCGAGCCGCAACCACCGCCGGAGCCGGTCGCCGTGGACTGGGTGATCGCCGAGGTGCTCGACCGCACCCGCACCGCGGCCGCCGCCCGCCGGATCGACGTCGTCGTCGAGGGCGAGCGCGGCCTGACCGTGTACGGCAGCGACAGCCAGCTCGCCACCGCCGTCGCCAACCTGGTGGAGAACGCCGTCAACTACTCCGGCGAGGACACCACCGTCCGGGTGACCACCCGGAAAACGGACGAGTACGTCGACATCGCCGTGGCCGACCAGGGCATCGGCATCGCACCCAACGAGGTGGACCGGATCTTCGAACGGTTCTACCGGGCGGACCAGGCCCGCTCCCGGGCCACCGGGGGCACCGGCCTCGGCCTGGCCATCGTCAAACACATCGCCAGCAACCATGGCGGTCGGGTGGACGTGTCGAGCACTCTTGGCGGGGGGTCGACGTTCACCCTCCGGCTGCCTGCCCGCCCACCGGACGACCTGGAGGCGACACTCTCCTCCGCTGAGATCGAGGCCGGCCCGGCCGAGCTACGGCAGGTCTGACCGACAGGAAAGGAAACACCCGTTGAGCCGCGTACTGGTGGTCGAGGACGAGGAGTCGTTCTCCGACGCCCTGTCGTACATGCTCCGCAAGGAGGGCTTCGAGGTGTCCGTCGCCGCGACGGGCCCGTCCGCCCTCACCGAGTTCGACCGCACCGGCGCCGACATCGTGCTGCTCGACCTGATGTTGCCGGAGATGTCGGGCACCGAGGTCTGCCGGCAGCTCCGGCAACGCTCACACGTGCCGATCATCATGGTCACCGCACGCGACAGCGAGATCGACAAGGTGGTCGGCCTGGAGATCGGAGCCGACGACTACGTCACCAAGCCGTACTCGCCGCGGGAACTGGTGGCCCGGATCCGTGCGGTGCTGCGCCGGCAGAGCGTGGAGGCGGCCGAGTCCGGTGGCCCCACCCTCGCCGCCGGACCCGTCCGGATGGACATCGAGCGGCACGTGGTGACCGTCGACGGCGTGGCCGTTCAGCTGCCGCTCAAGGAGTTCGAGCTGTTGGAGTTGTTGCTGCGCAACGCCGGCCGGGTGCTCACCCGGGGGCAGCTCATCGACCGGGTCTGGGGCGCCGACTACGTGGGCGACACCAAGACGCTGGACGTGCACGTCAAGCGCCTGCGATCCAAGATCGAGCCGGAGCCGTCGGCGCCGCGTCACATCGTCACCGTTCGGGGGCTGGGGTACAAGTTCGAGCCGTGACGGTCGTTGTTCGGTTGCGGTGGGGGGGTGTGGCCCGCCGTGCCGGGCTCCGGGCGGTCAGGCTTGATCCCTGCGCCGGTCACGGC
>JBARAE010000585.1:0-2856 GCA_049791715.1 Micromonospora sp. | reverse complement strand
GTGCGGGTCCCCCGCACCGGAGCGCCGGCCGTTCGTCAGGTGTCGCCGGTGGACCGGCGACCGGTCACTTCTTGCCGGGGGCCTTGCCGTCCCCGGAGTCGGACGAGAGCGCCGCGATGAAGGCCTCCTGCGGGACCTCCACCCGGCCCACCATCTTCATCCGCTTCTTGCCTTCCTTCTGCTTCTCCAGCAGCTTGCGCTTTCGGCTGATGTCACCGCCGTAGCACTTGGCGAGCACGTCCTTGCGGATCGCCCGGATCGTCTCCCGGGCGATCACCCGGCTGCCGATGGCCGCCTGGATCGGCACCTCGAACTGCTGCCGCGGGATCAGGTTGCGCAGCTTCGCCGCGATGGTGACCCCGTAGTTGTAGGCCTTGTCCTTGTGCACGATCGCGCTGAACGCGTCCACCGGCTCGCCGTGCAGGAGGATGTCCACCTTCACCAGGTCGGACGCCTGCTCGCCGGAGGGCTCGTAGTCCAGCGAGGCGTACCCCTTGGTGCGGCTCTTGAGCTGGTCGAAGAAGTCGAAGATGATCTCCGCGAGGGGCAGCGTGTAGCGCAGTTCGACCCGGTCGGCGGAGAGGTAGTCCATGCCGAGCAGGGTGCCGCGGCGGCCCTGGCACAGCTCCATCACCGCGCCGACGTAGTCGTTCGGGGTGAGCACGGTGGCCCGCACCGTCGGCTCGTACACCTCGGCGATCTTGCCGGTCGGGTACTCGCTCGGGTTGGTCACGACGATCTCCTGACCGTCCTCCGTGATGGCCCGGTAGACCACGTTCGGGGCGGTGGAGATGAGGTCGAGGTTGAACTCGCGCTCCAGCCGCTCCCGGATGATCTCCAGGTGCAGCAGGCCGAGGAAGCCGCAGCGGAAGCCGAAGCCCAGCGCGCCGGAGGTCTCCGGCTCGTAGACCAGCGCCGCGTCGTTGAGCTTGAGCTTGTCCAGCGCCTCACGCAGGTTGGGGTAGTCGGACCCGTCGATCGGGTAGAGGCCCGAGTAGACCATCGGCTTCGGGTCCTTGTAGCCGCCCAGCGCGTCCTTCGCCGGGTTGGCGTTGATGGTGACCGTGTCACCCACCCGGGACTGGCGGACGTCCTTCACGCCGGTGATCAGGTAGCCCACCTCGCCCACCCCGAGCGCGTCGGCCTTCACCATCTCCGGCGAGATGACGCCGATCTCCAGCAGCTCGTGCACCGCACCGGTGGACATCATCTTGATCCGGTCCCGCGCGCCGATCCGCCCGTCGACCACCCGGACGTAGGTGACCACGCCCCGGTAGACGTCGTACACCGAGTCGAAGATCATTGCCCGGGCCGGCGCGTCGGCGTTCCCGACCGGCGGCACGAACTGCCGGACGATCTCGTCGAGCAGGTACGGGACGCCTTCACCGGTCTTGCCGGAGACCCTGATGCAGTCCGCCGGGTCGCCACCGATCAGGTGGGCGAGCTCCTCGGCGTACTTCTCGGGCTGGGCGGCCGGCAGGTCGATCTTGTTGAGCACCGGGATGATGCGCAGGTCGTTCTCGAGCGCCAGGTAGAGGTTGGCCAGGGTCTGCGCCTCGATGCCCTGGGCGGCGTCGACCAGCAGGATCGCGCCCTCGCAGGCGGCGAGGGACCGGGACACCTCGTACGTGAAGTCGACGTGGCCCGGGGTGTCGATCATGTTGAGCACGGCCTGCTCGCCGGTCCGCTCGCCCTCGCGGATGGTCCACGGCATCCGGACGGCCTGGCTCTTGATGGTGATGCCACGCTCGCGCTCGATGTCCATCCGGTCGAGGTACTGGGCGCGCATCTGCCGGGGGTCGACCACGCCGGTGAGCTGCAACATCCGGTCGGCCAGGGTCGACTTCCCGTGGTCGATGTGGGCGATGATGCAGAAGTTCCTGATGCGCGCCGGGTCGGTGGCACCAGGAGCGTTCGCGCCGGGATCGAGCGTCGGTGGCACAGCGGTCCGTTCTGGTCGGCTGACGTGAGCGGGCCGGCACGCCGCCGGCCCCCTCTATGCTCCCACGTCGCCCCGGACGCGGTCCGATCACTCCTCGGGTGCCCGGCGGCTCACTCCGCCGGTGGTCGGCTCACTCCGCCGGTGGTTCGACGAAGAGGGCGGCGAGTCGGGGCAGCCGGCGGCGGGCCTCCTCCTCGTCGTCGAAGTCCCAGAAGTCGTAGAGGTCCGGCACGGGCACCGGGTCGCGGTCCGCCGGCAGGTCGGTCGCGGTCGCCTTCCGGTACGCCTCCCACGGCACCGCGAGCATGTCCTCGCACTCGAACTCCTCGCCGCTGAGCGAGGCGGCCCGCACCTGCGGCAACTCCGCCAGGGAGTCGGGGTCGCCGACCGCCCGGGCGAAGACCGCCCGACCCTGGGTAATCAGCCAGCCCCGGAAGTACTCGAAGCCGTCGTCCGAGGCGCCGCCGTTGATCAGGTAGGCCGCACCCCAGAGGTCGACCTTGTAGGAGGCGGCGAGGACTCGCCGCTGGTGGTGGGCGTACCCGACGATGTCCTCGGGATCACGCTCGGCGAGCAGGGCGACCGCCCGGGCGGCGACCGCGTCGGGCTCTCCTCCGGCGCCCGCCCGGGCCTGGTCGATCAGCTGCCAGAAGTCCTCGGTCCTCATGGCACGCCAGTCTGGCAGAGCGGACCGACAGCACGGCGGCGCAGCGGCCGGCTCCCCACTGCCGTCGCGGGTGCCGGTACGTGTGCCGGTCGGGCAGCATGGGCGCGTGCGTCCGATCTCGCTGCCCCCGGTGCCGTACGACGCGACCGCCGTCCGCCCCGACTGGTCCGCGCTGCCCGCGGGACTCCGGGACGCGATCGCGGCGCGGCTCGGCGGCCCACCGGTCGCGGTACGGGTGGCCGGCGCC
>JBARAE010000584.1:0-2159 GCA_049791715.1 Micromonospora sp. | reverse complement strand
CCACGTGGTCGGCCAGCAGGAGCAGACCGCCGGGGCGCAGGACGCGGACCATCTCCTCGACCGCCTTGTGGTCGTCCGGAATGGCGCAGAGTGAGAGGGTACAGACGACGGTGTCGAAGGTGGCATCGGGAAAGTCCAGGCGGTGGGCAGTACCGAGCCGAAGGTCGACCTCCCTCCCCAGTTCGGCAGCCCGCTGGCCCGCAATCGCTAACATCCTCGGGCTCAACTCCACCCCGGTGATCCGTACGCCGCCCGGGTAGTACGGCAGATTCCGCCCGGTGCCGATGGCAACCTCGAGCGTGTCGCCGGCGGCCTGTCGGCAGATCCATGCCCGGGTGTCACGCAGGAAGCGGCGCTCGACGAAGGCCATCTGCCGGTCGTAGCCGCGGGCCTGCCGGTCCCAGATGCGGCGCTGCTTCTCATCGTTGCTCACGGCGGCGAAGATACGTCACCTGCGCTAGCACCGCCGAAGTACCGACCTACCCGCATCGCTCAAGGCCGGCACGGGCAGCAACCCCGGCCGGGCGCGGCAGACGCCGAGGTGACGACCTGAGCGCACCTGGTTTGTCCGTGCCAGTTCGCGTCGAGTCCTCCGACGTCATGGTCACCATGGCTGCGGCGACGCCTGCCCCTTCTTCCCGGGCGATCGCTACGAGGACTGGTAACTCGAAGACCTCGCCGGCAAGGGCGTGGAAGCGGTCTGCCCGATCCCCGACGAGATCCGCACCCACGTGGAGACGTTCCTCACCGAACTCACGTCTTACCCACCTGTCAGTGCCGCCCGTCCGCCGGTCACCCGTCGCCGGCGGCGCCCACTCGCTCATCCGGCCACTGACACGGCCAGGCCGGGTCAACCCGGCTCCGTGCCCGCGAACTTGCGGCGGCCGGGTTCAACCGACCTATCGATGGTGTTGGTGCAAGGATAGAAGGCGTGCCAACTGCGAAAACTGCTACACCTGCCGTCTCGCCGCTTGCTGGCGAGCCGATCAAGCGTGCCGATGCCGAGCGGCTCGCCGGAGTGCTGAAGGCATTCGCCGACCCGGCCCGGCTGCGACTGCTCAGTCTGATCCAGTCCGCTCCGGAAGGCGAGGCGTCCGTGAGTGACCTCACCGCGCCGCTTGGTCTCTCCCAGCCGACCGTGAGTCATCACCTTCGGATCCTCACCGAGGCCGGCCTGCTCGAGCGCGAGAAGCGCGGCGTCTGGGCGTACTACCGGCTCGTGCCGTCCGCGATCGCGGCGATCGCCGACCTGTTGACGCCGCCCCGCAAGCGGGCGACGAAAAAAGCTCGCTGACCGGCACCGACCATGACGACGCTACTCGGCGTGGGTCCCGGCCACCGTCGATCGGCTACGCCGCGCCGGCGCTTCTGCACAAGCCTCGATGAGGTCTCGGATCCTCTGGACGCCCCCATCGCTTCCGTCAAGACAAGAGTTCGCGCGGCAGGGTCTGACGGCCGACCGGCGTGCTGTGAGCCAACGGAACGCGCTTATTTAAGGGTCGCTGGTTCCTCGCGGCCGAGGCGGGCCCGGGCTCGGGCCACACGAATGGCGGCGGTCAAGGTCGCGATGTCGTAGGCGCCGTAGTGGCGGCGGCCGTTGATGAAGAACGTCGGGGTGCCGGACACTCCGCTGTTGTCGGCCGAGCCGATGTCGCTTTCGATGCGGCCGGCGTGGGCGTGGCTTATCAGATCATCGTGGAAGCGTTTCTGATCCAGACCGAGGTCGCTGGCGTATTTGAGTAGATCAGCGATGTTCAGCTTGTCATGGTGGTCGAGCAGCAGGTCGTGCATCTGCCAGAACTTGCCCTGAGCGGCCGCTGCTTCGGCGGCCTCGGCTGCTAACCGGGCTTCCGGGTGCACGTCTGACAGAGGCAGGTGACGCCACACGAAACGCAGGTCGGCGTCGCCCAGCAACTGCCGGACGGCTGGCTCGGCCTTCCCGCAGTACGGGCACTGGAAGTCGCCGTACTGCACCACCGTTACCGACGCACCGGCTGGGCCGCGGACGTGGTCCTGCTTCTCGTCGACCTCTGGGATGAGGTCGATCAGCTCCGCCATGTCGCCGAAGAGCGCCCGGGTGCGCTTGTCCTTGGGCAGCATGTTGGTGACGCTGAACGCGGTCCAGGTCAGCGCTGAGGATACGATCGCGGCGCTGAGCA
>JBARAE010000583.1:0-1724 GCA_049791715.1 Micromonospora sp. | reverse complement strand
GGCCCGACGGGCTGCTGCTCGCCGAGCACGGCCACGACCACACCGGTGACCTGGACCGCGACGGCTGGCACGGGACGATGAACTACGTCGGCTTCACCGACCCGGTCTGGTCCTGGCTGCGGCACGGCGAGGCCCCGGTGCCGAACTTCCTGGGCACCCCCGGCGGGGTGGCTCGGCGGGACGCGGGCGCGGTGCTGGCGACCATGAACACCTACCGCTCGCTGATCTCCTGGCGGTCGTACGTGCACTCGTGGCAGCTGCTCGGGTCGCACGACTCGGCCCGGATCCGGACCGTGGTCGGCGACGCCGCCCGGCAGGAGGTCGCCGCCGGCCTGCTCGCCACCATGCCGGGCACCCCGGTCATCTTCGCCGGTGACGAGCTGGGGCTGACCGGCACGAACGGGGAGGGGTCGCGTACCCCGATGCCGTGGCACCGCCCGGAGAGCTGGGACCAGAGCACCTTCGCCGCGTACCGGTCGCTGCTGGCCCTGCGCCGGGGTGAGCCGGCGCTGCGGCACGGCGGCCTGCGCTGGGTGCACGCGGACGCGGACACCCTGATCTTCCTTCGCGAGGCGCCCATCGGCACGGTGCTGGTGCTGGCCCGCCGCGCGGCCGGCGCCCCGGTCCGGCTGGCCGGTCTCCCGGCGGGGGAGAACGTGTACGGCGGGGGGCCCGCCCTGCGCCCCGACGCCGACGGCGCGGTCACCCTGCCGGGTGACGGCCCGACGTTCCAGGTCTGGCGCCTCGCCTGAGGCTGGGGCCGCCGCTCACGATCGCGCTGCAACCACGACGTAGTGGCCTTCCGGTGCGGGGGAGGCCACTACTTCCACGATCGAGCACGATCATGCCGCGGGCGGTCAGCGCGTCGCCGGGTGGTGGCTCGCCAGCAGCGCGCGCACCCCGCCGAGGTAGGTCTCCCGGTCCGGGGTGCCGGTGAGGATGCGCTGCAGGAAGTAGCCGGGCACCAGGCCGAACAGGGCCGCCCCCACCGCCTCGGGGTCGGCGTCGGCCGGCACCTCGCCGGCCTGCTGGGCCTGGCGCACGATCGAGGCGAAGTGCCGGCGGAGCCGGCGGTACGTCGCGGCGACGAACTCCGCCAGCGCGGGGTCGCGCAGCGACTCGCTCCACACCTGGATCGCCAGCGGCAGCACGCCGTCCTCGCCCGCCTGGCTGTCGACGAAGTCCAGCGCGCGGCCCAGCGCCTCGACCAGGGGGAGCGGCGGATCGTGCCGGGCCAGCTCGGCGAAGATCTCTTCCGCGCCGCCGATCACCGACTGGGCGATCGAGGTGATCAGGTCGTTCTTGCTCGGAAAGTAGCGGTAGACCGCGCCGACCGAGAGCCCCGCCTCGGCGATGACGTCCTGCATCGAGGTGTTGTGGAAGCCGTCGCGCAGGAAGCAGCGCCGGGCGGCGTCGAGGATCTGCCGGCGGCGGGCGGCGAGGTGTTCGTCGGATACGCGTGGCACGACCCACATTCTAAAGCGAACGTTCGTTCTTGACTCCGGCAGCGGAGGAGGCGCACCCTGGGCGCAAGAGAATGAACGTTCGTTTTTAGGAGTTGGAGATGGCCGTCCACCCGTCCCGAATCCGATCGCCATGGCTGACGGCCGTCCTGCTCGCCGCCGTGGCGGTGGTGGTGCAGGCGCTGCTCCTACCACTCTTCGCGGCTCCTGCGGCGCACCTCGCGCCGCGCGATCTGCCGGTCGCCGTCGCCGGGCCCGCGC